>NZ_JAYFEQ010000271.1:0-8182 GCF_055795085.1 Phormidium sp. CCY1219
GGTTGTGTTGTACAAGTTTTCTAGTTTAACTCGCGAGGAGGTTCAAGAGATGATTGGGGTTAATGAATTTAAGCAGTGCTGACTTTATGAGGATATTAAGCTCGAAGGCAAGCAGGAAGGTAAGTTAGAACTGGTTCCTAAGTTGTTGGCGGGGGGGTTGAGTGTGGAGGAGATTGCAGAAATGATGGGGTTAAGGGTGGAGCAAGTGGGGCAGGTACCGGAAGAGTAGCCCGATCGCAGTTCTAGGGGGGTAGAAAAAGCGATCGCGCCGTAGTGGGGGCACACTCCCGAATCTACTGGGAGACGGGTGGGGGGTCGAGAACCGTGACCGAGACCAACGGCGTCACGTTCAAGCCGCGATCGCGAATTTGGGATTGAATCTCGCGGGTGAGGCGCTGACGAATCTGGTCGTCGGGCAAAGTCACGTTAGGCTGTCGCTGAACGTAAATCATCGTCAGCAGGGTATTCTGGCCTTTAATATTAGTTTTGGTAAAGCGAACTTCACTATCCACCAATTTGACCAGTTCGGTATTGTCCACCAGGGTACCGATATCGGCACTAATGCGCTGAGTGAGGCTAGAACGCTGAAAATTGGGCGTAGAGGAAAACTGCCAAGTCAGCAAACCGATTAAGGCGATCGCCGTGACTCCCAGATTCAGGGGAAACAGCATTTTCCGACCTCGGTCGTATCGCGCCCCGCGAACGTTGACCCCAAACAAGCGAAACACGAGAGCAGCAGAAAAATTAATCCCCACCAACTGTAGCAACACCAAAAATAACCCATTGACCGCCATATCCCAGCGCCCCAGTGCCCCTGCCATACCCACCAAACCTGCCGGGGGTGCCAGAGACGCCGCCACCAGAATCCCGATCGAGGCCCCGGAGACGAGACTGCTGCGGTCCGACTGAATCAAATTCAGCCCCCCTGCAGTTCCTGCCGATAGCGGTAGCAACACTGAAACGGCGGAAATTTCTGCCGTTTCCATCATCAAGGTGGTGGCACTCTGTTGCCGAAAAATCAGGGTGAGCAAGGCAGCAACCAGCATCGACACAGTAATCGCCGAAAAATATCGCAGCACACTGCGCCACAGGAGGGTGGTGTCTCCCCTGGCGGTGGCGATCGCCACATTCATCGCCGGACCGGCAAACGGTGCAATCAACATCGAGGCGGTAAGCAGATAAATGGTATTGGTAAATAATCCGATCCACACCACCACCGCGCCAATCACCGCATATCCGAGAAACCCGCGCCAAGACCCGACACTCTGCAACCCGGCCAAAAATATCTCCAGGGGGCTGCGTTCCGTGACATCGGTCACCTGGTCTGGGGCTTCTGATGGCGGGGGTTGCAATGCCATCACCCCCCGGGGAATCAAGGTAATGTGAACCTCCGGGATGGATTCGAGATCCTGGAGTAAATTCTCCACATTCTGATTCGCGATATGGAGGAAAACCACATCCACCGGCTGGCCCGAATCGGTAGCTTCAAACTGGATCGCATTGGCGGGATGATAGGGTTGAGCCGCTTCCATCACCGCTTTCCGACGCCCGCGCGGCACCCGAATCTGTAATTGACGCATAAAATCATCATTCCTTGTGCGATTTTCTGAGCTTAGGGTAGCGCAAGCCAAATCGGTCTGTAGAATAGATGCAGTGTGCCCAAAGCGATCGCCTATGAGCTATTGCCTCAATCCCCATTGCCCGAAACCCCATAATCCCGATAACGGCAATTTCTGTCAAAATTGCCGTTCTCCATTAGTCCTGAAAAACCATTACCGCGCCCTCAAACCCCTTGGCGAAGGCGGAATGGGTCGCACGTTTTTGGCGGTTGATGAGGATCGCCTCAATGCCCCCTGCGCCCTGAAACAGTTGTTGCCGGCCCGGGAAATTCAAGGGAATTCCCAAGCAATGGCAAAAGCAACCGAACTGTTTGAACAAGAAGCGCGCCTCCTACTTTACCTGGGAGAGCGTCATTCCCAGATTCCCACCCTGCTGGCGTATTTCGAACAAGACAAACGCTGGTATTTGGTGCAGCAATTGGTGGAAGGACGGGATTTGTGGCAGGAATTGCAACACGAAGGTGCCTTTAACGAAGCCAAAATCCGCGCTCTCTTGCTTGATTTGCTCCCGGTTCTTCAGTTTATCCACGACCATCAGGTGGTTCACCGCGATATCAAACCGATGAATATCATCCGCCGCAGTGCGTCTGCGGCAAGTATGGCGGGTTCGGTGGGTTCGGGTCAGTTGGTGCCGATCGATTTTGGCGTTTCAAAGCGCCTCAGTGCTGTGGGATTGAACAATACTGGCACCCGCACCGGCACGGAAGGCTATGCGCCCATCGAACAACTGCGCGGGGGACAGGCATTTCCGGCGAGCGATTTGTATAGCTTGGGGGTCACTTGCATTCAATTACTCTGCGATCGCCCCCTGAATGAATTGTATGACCCGATCGCCTCTATCTGGCGGTGGCGATCGCGTCTGTGGCAGCTCAATCGCACGGTTAGCGATGACCTAGCCTATATTTTAGATAAAATGCTGGAAGATTCTATCGAGCAGCGCTATCAATCTGCTGCCGAAATTATCGACGATCTGACTCCCCTTTCTGCGAAAAAACACGCCCCCCCCGTTGCGCCGCTGATGCCGCCTCCCACCCCTGCCGCTCCTCCGGTTGTGCCAACTCACAATTCTCCCCCAGATTTGTCAGTTTTGCCAGCCCAAAATTGGGAATGTTTGAATACTTTAATCGGGCATACAGGGGCAATTTATTCGGTGGCGATCGCCCCTGACGGTCAAACCATCGCTTCGGCAAGTGAAGATAAAACCATTAAAATTTGGGACGCAGAAACCGGAGAAATCCGACAGGAACTCACCCAACATTCCGCACCGGTAAACGCTCTTGCCATGACGCCCGATGGCAAACTGTTAATCTCCGCTAGTGCGGATAAAACCATTAAAATCTGGCAATTAGAAACCGGATTTTTGCTTCGCACCCTCACGGGACATTCCGGGGCAGTTCAGGCGATCGCCCTGAGTCCCGATGGCAAAACAATCGTTTCGGGCAGTGCGGATAAAACCATTAAAATTTGGCACCGGCAAACCGCGCAACTGAAAAAAACCTTAAAAGGACATACGCAAGCGGTGATTTCCCTGGCAATCAGTCCCGATGGCAAAATTATCGCCTCCGGAAGTGACGATCGCGCGGTAAAATTATGGCAGTCCAAGAATGGCAATCTGAAAACCACCTTAAATGGCCATAATGCATCGGTAAGCGCGATCGCTATCAGTTCCGATGGCCAAACTCTCGCCAGCGCCAGTGGCGACAAAACCATTCAAACCCGACAGTTAGATACCGGAAAATGGTTGGCCACGCCCAAAGCCCATTCTAGCGGATTTTGCGCGATCGCCTATGCCCCGAACCCCGACAATTTCACCGCCGCCGAAGGTCATATCCTTGCCAGTGGCGGCGACGATAAATCCGTGAAACTCTGGCATCAGGAAAGCGGCAACTTATTGCAAGTGTTTTCCGGACATTCCGATACCGTCTCTTGCTTGGCATTTGACCCGCAAGGTCGTACCCTGGTGAGTGGCAGTTCCGATAAAACCATTAAAATTTGGGGCGTCAATTCCTGATAACAATGAACCGAATCGCACAGATTATCTTCCCAGTCAACCAATCCCGTTGATTCTGCTATTATCCCGTTAGAATTTTACCGCCAGTTTATCAGTATGAGTTATTGCTTCAATCCGCACTGCCAAAAACCGCAAAATCCAGCCCAGAATAACTTTTGTCAAAATTGCGGGGCGAAACTGCTGCTGCGAGAACATTACCGGGCAATAAAACCCCTGGGAAATGGCACCTATAGCCGCACGTTTGTGGCGGTAGATGAGGATATTCCATCAAAACCCTTGTGCGTTATCAAGCAATTTTTTCCGCCTAGCCAAGGGGCAGACGTGCGGAAAGCGGCGGAATTATTTCAACGGGAAGCCGTGCAACTAGATAGGTTGGGAAACCATCCGCAAATCCCCCGGTTATTGGCTTATTTCCAACAAGATAAACGCCAATATTTGGTGCAAGAATTTATCGAAGGGGAAAATCTGGCGGTAGAGGTTCAAAAGCAAGGGGCATTTTCGGGCAACAAAATTATTGAATTGCTGGAACAATTGCTGCCAATTTTGGAATTCGTCCACCATCACCAAGTCATTCATCGGGATATCAAACCCGCGAATATTATTCGCCGCAGTGATGCATCGGTAAAAGCTGCTACCCGAGGGATGGAAGGGGGTAAAAATGAACTGGTATTGGTGGGATTTGGGTCGTCGAAAAAGCTACCCAATCGGGCGGTTTCTGGGAGTATGACAACGATTGGCAGTCCGGAATATACGGCAGATGAGCAGTTGGCGGGGAATCCGGTATTTGCGAGCGATTTATATAGTTTGGGGGTGACTTGTATTGAGTTGTTGACGCAAATGAGTCCGTTTAAATTGCGGTTGGGAAATACTTGGGCATGGCGAGAGTATTTGCCTCGTCCGATTGGGGGGTCTTTGGAGAGGATTTTGGATAAATTGTTGGCGTCGGATCTGGCGCAGCGCTATCCTTCGGCGGCGGAGGTTTTGCGGGATTTGGAACGGTTGCAACCCACCTCTTGGAAGTGTGTGGAAACTTTTGCTGCTAGCGATCGCGTCAAGTGTGTGGCAATTTCTCCCGATAGTCAGATTCTCGCCAGTGGGAGTGAAGATAATCGCATCCAATTGTGGTATCCGGGCAGCGGAAATTCGCCGGAAGTTTTAGGGAATTGGATGTCAGCACATTCGGGATGGGTACAGGCGATCGCCTTTAGTCCCGATGGGCGATTGTTAATCACTGGAAGTTGCGATCGCGCCCTGAAAGTGTGGGATTTAGGCACAAAAAAACTGCTGCGATCGCTGGGGGATTGGTTTGCCACTCACACCGGGTGGGTAAATGCAATCGCGATCGACCCTACGGGCAATCTGGTAGTTAGCGGTAGCGCCGATTGTACGATTAAAATTTGGACCGTTTCTTCTGGGAAGCAGGTACGGAGTATCAATGCCCACGATGCATGGGTAGAATCTGTGGCGATCGACCCGAGGGGGAAATTTATTGCCAGTGGCGGTGGCGATCGCCTTGTCAAACTGTGGGAATTATCCACCGGCAAACCGGTGGCAACTCTGGCGCAGCATACCGATGCGGTGGGTTGCGTGGCATTTAGCCCCGATGGGCAAATTCTCGCCTCGGGCAGTCGGGATAAAACCCTGAAATTATGGCAAGTGAGCAATGGGGAAGAATTAACCACCCTGACGCATTCCGACTGGATCGGTTGTGTGGCATTTAGCCCGCGATCGCCCCTGGTGGCGGCGGGGACCCGCAATGGCGCGATCGCCCTCGCTAACCCCTACACCGGCGAATCTCTCGCCATCCTCAAGGCCCATTCCGCCGCCGTAAATTCTGTAGCATTTAGCCCCAACTCCGAGGCGATCGTTTCCGGTAGCGCTGATGGAAGTATCAAAATTTGGCAACAGTCTGGATAATTTATACTCCCAAGGGGCAAGGGATTTAGCACTACGGGAAAATGTGATTTTTCTGTAGAAATTTTAGCCCTACAAACGGCTAGGAATTAACGCGCATCTTTCTCCAAAACAGGAGGGCATGATTTTCATTTTCCCGGGAATCACTCTGGCGGCTTTTTCAATTTTAATGAAGTTTTAATAAAAAAATGTTAGGTCCTAACAAGCAGGTGGTAAACTAAAATAAGAAACACCAATTGAAGATAAGCCCTCGCTGGTTAGTAGGGGGGCGATCGCATTCCCCTTACCAGGCATTCCCCACCGGATGGGCGACTATCGTTCCTCCCCCCCCCGAATGCTTGCCCGAACCCTAAAGCTACTCGGAAAACGCTGTTAAAAGAATGATGAAAAAGAATCAGTTTGGAGTCGGATGGTCGTTTCCCCTGCTGTTTGCCCTCATCTTTAGCGGGCAAACCGATGCCCACGCCCAAGCGATCGCCCCTGCAGTGGACGGAACCAATACCCAAGTAACCACAAACGGCAATCAGTTTGATATCCACGGCGGGCAATTGTCATCAGATGGGGCAAATCTTTTTCATAGTTTCGAACGATTTAACGTAAACCCCGGCGAGATTGCTAACTTTCAGTCCAATCCTTCCCTAGAAAATATTGTCGGGCGCGTGGTGGGAGGCGATGCATCGCGAATTCACGGGTTAATTCAGGTGACGGGAGGCAATGCTAACCTATTTTTAACCAATCCTACAGGCATTTTATTCGGTCCAAATGCGCGATTAAACGTACCCGGTGACTTTTTCGCCACCAGCGCTACGGGAATAGGGTTCGAGAATGGGAATTGGTTTCGCGCGATCGGGGACAATCAATGGGGAGAATTGGTAGGTGAACCGTCGCGCTTTGCATTTCCCGACGCAGCAGGGGCGATCGCCAATTTTGCTCATTTATCCGTACAACCCCAACGCAATTTAACCTTACTCGGCGGTAGCGTTCTCAATGCGGGCACTTTGTCTGCGCCTGGGGGAAATATCACCATCGCCGCCATTCCAGGCGAAAATCTGGTTCGCATTTCTCAACCCCATCATCTCCTCAGTTTAGAAGTAAACTCACATGATGCGGATTCCTCACTCAACTCTAATATTGCGCCGCTCTCATTGCCCGAATTGCTCACAGGGGGCGAGGGGATGCACGCCGATCGCGCCCGAGTGAACCCCGATGGCACCATTTTAATTGCCGGATCCGGCGTCAGTGTCGATCCGCAAACCGGGGACGCGATCGCCTCCGGAACCCTAGATGTGTCTGGCGGGCGCGGAAATATTAACCTCGGCGGAAACGCCAGCATCATGGGAAATCGCGTCGCTCTATTTGACGCTACAATCAATGCCTCTGGAACCCAGGGCGGCGGCAAGGTACTCGTCGGCGGCGACATCGGCGGGGGCACCCCAGAGCAACTGCAAGCTTCTCACACTCTCGTCGATCGCAATTCTCACATAAATTTAGATGCGATCGACAATGGCAACGGCGGCACAGCGGTTCTCTGGGGGAATAACATTACCCAATTTTATGGCAGCATTACCGCTCGAGGAGGGGCGAATCCGACGGCAAATTATCAACCCCAAAACGGCGGATTTGTAGAAATCTCCGGGCGCGAATTTTTAGAATTTAATGGCACAGTAAATACCCTCGCTACCCACGGAATCTCCGGAACCTTATTACTCGATCCGAGCGATATTGAAATTGTCAGCAGTGGCGGAAATACCACGGATTTAACCCAAGTAGATGAATTTCGGGATACGCCAGATTCTTCTAGCAGGATTGATGTGGAATTGATTAATAATGCTACCTCAAATGTCACCCTACAAGCAGACAATGATATTACTTTTAACGCCGCAGTCAATATCGCTACCAATGGGATTGGGTTAAATGCAGAAGCGGGCAACCGCATTGCAGTGAATCGCCGGATTCAAACCAACAATGGGCCAATTACCCTAACGGCAAATGGTTCGGCGGGGGGCGGAATTGAGGTATCTGCCAATAGTGGCGGGATTCATTCCGGCGGCGGGAATATTCGCTTGAGTGCCCCGAATAGTAATGCGACGGGAATTGGGATTCAAGCAGGTGAAATTGTCTCCAATGGCGGGAATGTAATTTTGAATTCATCTGCCGATATTGAAGCGATATCGATTGATGCGCGCGGCGGTAGCGATCGCCCGGGGGGAACTGTGGAAATCTCCACCGGCAGATTTCTCCGCATTATCGGCAATTTTAGCGATCGCAATGGCAATCCGATCGCCATTTCCACCGCCGGGGAACAGGGTATCGGTTCGATTACCATTCGCCACGGCGGAAATGGAGAAACACCGTTTGTAGTCGGCGATGCAAGTCGCAATGGAAGTCAGGGTGCGATCGTGACGGGAAGCGATGCGATCGCCAGCGGTACCTTTCTACAATCCACCAATCGCGGGCGAATTAACATTACCACCGCGATCGCCTCTCAACCTGCGCCACAAGAACCTGCGCCAAATCAGCAACCTGCGCCACAACAACCCGCGCCGCAACAACCCGCATCAAATCAACCCTCACAGAATCAACCGCCAGGGAATCAACAACCTCCCCCGAATCAACCCTCACAGAATCAACCGCCAGG
>NZ_JAYFEQ010000272.1:0-7695 GCF_055795085.1 Phormidium sp. CCY1219
CGACGTTCCGACTCGGTATCCAGAGAACTGGTCGCCTCATCCAAAATTAAAATCTGCGGATTGCCCAACAACGCCCGGGCGATCGCGACTCGCTGTCGCTGTCCCCCAGACAGAGACGCGCCCCGTTCGCCCACCTGAGTATTGTATCCCAAAGGCATCTGTTGAATAAATGCATGGGCTTCCGCCAACTTAGCCACTTCCACCACTTTATCCAGAGGCACATCATCGGCATAAAGCGTAATATTGTCCACAATCGTGCCGGAAAACAAGAAACATTCTTGCGGCACTACCCCGAGAAGCGATCGCAAAGACTGGGGTGAAATATGACGCAAATCGTGCCCGTCAATAGCAATTCGTCCGCTATTCGGTTCGTACAATCCTTGTAGCAACTTAACCAGGGTACTTTTCCCCGACCCGCTGCGTCCCACCAGGGCAACCGTTTGCCCGGGTTTGACCGCAAAGGAAATATTTTCTAACGTATTGCTCTCTTGGTCTTCACTGTAACGAAAGGTGACATGTTCCAAACTCACCTCGCCCTTCAGTTTCGGCAGCACCAACATGCGGCTGCCCACTTTTTCTTCCGGTTCGGTGGCAAGTACATCATTGAGTCGCTCCACAGAAATCCACACTTCTTGCAACTCATCCCATAGTTTCACCAAAGCCAAAATCGGACTAATTACCTTGCCAATCATCATGTTAAACGCCACCAACTGACCGATGGTGAGTTCTCCTTGAATCACCAGCATCGCCCCATACCACAGTAAAGCAATGCTGCCGATACTATTAATAATTCCGCTGCTGGCTTGCAAACCATTGGCCAATTTCTGGGCGCGAAATCGCGCATTGAGAGAATTGGTTAAATGGTCTTCCCAGCGCCAGCGCAACTCGCGCTCGGCGGCGGCAGCTTTTACCGTAGATACACCGGTCATCATTTCCACCAGTGAGGAGTTTTGTTCGGCGGTGGCATTAAACACTTCCCGGGAGACTTTCCGCAAAAACGGCGTCGCCACTAAGGTCAAAATCGCGATCGGGGGAATAATCGCCAACACCAACAAAGTCAGACGCCAGTTGTAATACAGCATCAGCCCCAAATATACAAATCCGGTGAGAAAATTCAACCAAGCCAACACCACTTGTCGGATCAAAAACCGCTGAATTTTTTGGTTTTCCTGCACCCTAGTGATGATATCCCCCACCCGGCGCGATTCAAAAAATTTCAGGGGCAGTCGCAGGGTATGATTGATAAACCCGGCAATCAAAGTCAGGTCAAGGCGGTTGGAAAAGTAATCGAGCAGGTATCGCCGAGTAGTGGATAAGGCGATTTTCCCGATCCCAAACAGTAACGCCCCCACCGCAATCACATGCAAAGCATTGATACTTTTGTTGACCACGATTTGGTCGAGAATGATTTGGGTAAATAAAGGAGTGACCAACCCAAAGAGCTGAATCAGCACCGAGGCGATAATAATCTGCAAGCCTACGGAACGATAGGGCCACAGCACGCGGAAGAAGCTGCTGAGGGTACGTTGTTGCGTTTCTTCGGCATTTTGCAGTCGCTCGGTGGGATCGAGCAGCAAAGCGTACCCGGTCCAACTGGAGAGAAATTCCGATCGCGGCACCCATCGCTTGTCCGCCGCCGGATCGGCGATTAAGATTCGTTTGCTTTGGACTTTGTACACCACTACATAGTGAATTCCCTGCCAGTGAGCGATCCAGGGATTGCTCTGTTCCGCGAGGCGACTCAGGGAGGCGCGCACCGGTCTGGCGTGGAATCCCACCTTTTCGGCGGCTTTGGCTAAGCCTTTGAGAGAAGCGCCAGAGCGCCCCACGCCAGACAGTTCCCGCAGGTAGTTTATACTAAAGCGCTTGCCCCAATAGCGGCCAATGATGGCAATGCAGGCGGCACCACAATCGGAGGAGGACTGCTGGCGCAAGTGCGGATAGCGAGCCAGAAGGTCGAGGACTTGACGCTTGAGGGGTTTGGGAAAAATTACCCCTTCCGATCCGTCGCTGTCTTCTTGGCGATCGCCCGGTGACTCGGGAGAACCCTCTGCGGCTTTGGGTGCGGGGGGCGTCGGCGCAGGAATCGGTGTGGCCGATCGCCGCCTCATGGGTGCCGCCACGGGGCCAGCGTGACCGTTCCCTTCGGTTTTTTCTTGCCACTTCCGGTCGAGAACTGGGGCGATCGCTTTGGCTTGTTCCCAGTATTCAGCGGGCAGTTGGAAGATTTGTAGCTCTGTTTGTGCAACACAATCCCGGGGAGTTTGTTCCGGATACCCCCAGCTCTCTGCAATCCCCGGCGGGTCTGTTTCCTCAGCGGTTGCTTCTATCTCGCCGCGACGCAACCAAAAGCGACCCGATTCTTCCGGGGTGGCTTCGGCTAAGGCGGATCTGGCAGCAATTTCTCGCTCGGTAAACAAGGACAATAGTTCCCGCAGTTGATGGCTGGATAGGCTACGCAATTCGGTGACAGTTTTGAGAAAAATTTGCCGTTGCCGTTGTGCGGTTTGTTGCTGCAAATAGGTATAGAGTTCCGGCGCGCGATCGCGGTAAGACTCCAGTTGCCCCAGATCGAGACGCGAAATCTCACCGGTTGTGGCGGCGATCGCCCGATATCCCTGGACATCTGAGTGCAAACATCGATCCGCGCCAAAGATATCGCCGGCTTCGAGAACCATTGCACAGACTTCTCGTCCGCGATCGGGATCGAACGCCAGCAACCGTACCCGACCGCGCTCGATCGCGTAAATTTCCCGCTTTTCTTGTCGCTCGGTCTCCTCGGTTTCACTGACATCCCGGATTGATAAGAGTTCGTCTCCTAACTCGAACGCACTCCCCTGACAGGATTCCTTTAACTGCGACGCGACTGTAGGTTCGATATCCATTTCCCCTACAAGCTGCATCACCACACTTTGGCTGTCTGCGCCCGGTGTCCCCGAAAAGCTGGGTTGGGATTGTTTGTTTATCCCCAACATTCCTGTCATAAATGAGCCTCCCCATCCCGATGTCTTACAGTTGACGGCGATCGACCGTCGGTTTGATTAATTAAAAAACTTAGATACAATTTTCAGTTTATATGGGTAATGTGGCCAGAGATTGCCCCGGCTATCTGAGCCACAGAACTTGGAACCCTAAACGAATCGTAGAACAGTTTCAATCGATCCAGTCTAGGACACTTCACCTGCGCGGTTTTCAATGCATTTTCACCCCTTTAAACAGCACGATCGCCAAGCGGCTTCTTGGCTGACTTATTGCTATTGCATCATAATTAGAGCCAGTAAGGAATCCTTCGCTCGGTATATCTGCCTCAGTGTTAGTAAATCTCTCTGGCTTCCGCAGTATGTCTTTCGGTATAAAAACCGTAATATTTCGGATGTTATTTGCGACACAACCCTCTCAATAGGTTTAGAGACAAAAATTGCTGTAACTCTTTTTTATCAATAGCTCCAGAGGATTTAATCTGCACCTGCCTCCGGGGCTTATTGAGAAGACGAGCGACGATTTCCCCGTTTGAAAAAATTATCCGGTTGGGTATTAGTCCCTGAAATTCTAGTCTACACGGGCGTTTCGCTTGAGAGCCAACTCACCCGATTGAGAATTTTCCGACTCGGCTCGGCAAAACTCCATGTTTACGTAGTATTACTGAAGCCACGGTAACACTGATTTTACAAAAATTAATGTTTTAGGCAATAATATTGTTGTTGTTTGACGCCATCTGAAGTATAATTAAAGTTTAAAGTTTTTGCAACAAGCAAAATCGATCCACAACCTCACCGATGTGGAGTCTCCATATCCACGAAAGGGGAAAAATGGAAGAATTTCAAATTGAGAATTGAAAATGCTAGAAAGTTGGATTGTTAATTGGTAATTGATGGGACGCCTCTGGATCCGGGAAACTGATGGCGGATCCTGCTCATCCGGTTCGCCGACGGATCCCCTTTGCCCAGGGGAATTCCCCCTCGGGGGCGTGACCCCCCGCCTTTCCCGATGCAAATTGACCGCCAAAAAAATAGCCCGCGTAGGCGGGTCTAAAATGGGTGTAACGGGAGATTTTAATCTGCGGATGTGCTACAGGAGCCAGGGGGCAAAGTATAAGTAAGGTGAAGGCGGATGTGCCGCGCTTAGAGTTGTTGGTTGTGGAGCGTGTAGTTCAGTTCCATGCTGAGCCACTGGGCAAACAGGCGATCGATAATTTGTTGGCGAATTTCCGAGGTGAGTTCGGCGCGAATCAACTCCTCGGCTAAAAATAGATGATAGCCGAGATCGGTTTTCAGCGGTCCGACGATTTCGTGAAGGGGCGTACTGAAGACTGCGGGGGCGATGTCGGGTTGCAAACGCGATCGCGGGATTTTGCCTTCACATCCGCACAGAAGGCGACGGCGTTCGTCCATATCGTAGAGATGCGCCGCTTCATAAAAGCTAATTTCCTGTTCTTCGATTTGATAGAGAACTTCCCGAGCGACTTTTTCGTAAGGGACAATGATTTGATAAAGGAGGATTTTATCGAATTCGAGGCGATGTTCGGCGAAAAATTTTTCTACTTCTTTGTCAAATAAGGCAACCGCCAACTTTTTTTTCAGCAGGCGATCGCGAATCCCCGCTTCCCACTCATTGGCCGAGATCGTGCGTTCAGCCAGCCAAGCTAACGTATCGGAGGCTTTTTCCAAACGATATTCAAGCCGAAAGCGATCGCCTTCGGCTTGAATTTCCTCATCACTCACTGTAACGCCCCGTTCTCCAGCCGTTTTTGCGATGATTTTTTGATGTAAAATATTTTGCAAAATCGGCTGAATTTGAAGCTCTTTTTTTAGCCAGTCAACAACTTCATTTGCCTCGATGCCTGCTTGGGATAAATTCATCATCGTTTGGCTTGCTCCTTTGGCTTTTCATCTCATCCAATTTCAAGCAAATTGTCGGGAATCCTGATGAAATCAGCAACCGTCAAAGTGGTGGTTCCGTTGGCATCAACGGTATTGATAACCACACCTAAGTAGCCGTTGTCGTTGATTTGAATAAGCGTAGAATCCGCATTGCCATCGCCATTGAAATCAAACACTTCAAAACTGAGGTTATCGAGAGAAAACCCCGGATTTAACGCAATTTTATCGCCTTCAGCTCGATTGAAATCGGCGATCGCATCTGCCTGTAGCACGTCAGTGACGGCAGTTTCGACTCTCAATCCAAACCAATCCGCCCCCGAACCGCCAATCAGAGTATCGGTACCAAAATCGCCCACCAAGAAATCGTCACCCTGACCGCCAATCAGCCAGTCATTATCTTGTCCCCCGCGAAGGATATCGTTGCCATCTGCACCTTCGACAGTATCATCACCCATATTCCCATTCAGAATATCGGCATCTGCCCCACCGAGGAGGCGATCGGCACCCTCCATTCCCCGCAGGTAATCTTCTCCACTGTTGCCTTGAATGTCGTCACTGCTAGCACTCCCCAGGATTTCATCATTCTGTGCCGATCCGGCAAGTAAGACAAACAATAATGTTTCCGAGAGGGAGTCGGATAGCTCCGAGTCTGCCTCAGACTGGAAGTCGATCGCATTGTTCGGCACACTGACTGTTGGCAAAGGCGGAAGTGTGGGAATCGCGATCGATATAGAAGGCGAAGAGGTTTCAGTCTCAGCAGGGGAGGTAGAGGCTGTGCTATCGGCAGCAGGGACATCCGAGGTGGATGCAGTGGCGGTGCTTTCGGCGGAAGTGCCGTTTGGGGTGAAATCCGACGCCTGAGTGGTGGTGGTTTCTCCGGTGGGGGAAGTGGCGATCGCCTCGCTACTACTTTCCGCACCGGTGTCATTCACCGTCGAGGAAGCACTGCCAGAAGAGATGCTCTCGCCAGAATTCGGCGTGGCAGGGGGTTCCGGCTCAGTTGGGGGTGGGGCAGAGGTACTCTCACTCTTGCTCTCCCCCGGGGGAGTCTCCGGCTCAGGGGTGGATGACAGCCCTGTCTCACTTGTGGCCTCGCTGGAGGGGGTTTCTCCCGATCCACTGGCAGTGCTAGCACTGCTGCTTTGTGGATTGTTAGCGGGAGTGTCTGTAGAAGCACTGGCGTTGCTTTCCGTAGGAGTGGCGGAAGCCGTGGCACTACTGGCGCTTGTCCCTGAGTTGCTGGTTTGCGCGCTGCTGCTACTGCTTTGACTCCCAGAAGTGGGAAGAATAGTATCGGTGTTATTTGTTTCGGAAGTGCTATCGTCGCCAGCATCAGTGGGATTGTCAGTGCTATCCTCGGCAGGAGTTGCGATCGTCACATGGGCTTGTGCGCCCTGGTTAGAGGCGATCGCTTCCCCGCTGGCACTGCTTGAAGTTGCCTCCGGCACAAACTCCTGGGCGATCGCGCTTTCCGTTTCGCCCGTGGGAGTCGTGGCAGTTGCCTCACTGGCACTCGCCGCACCATGTTCATCTACCACCGAAATGGCACTCACTGAAGCGCTGCTGCTCTCGGCATTGTCGAGAATTGTGGGATCGAATGGAGTAGGCATTGTGATTTATCTCCCGATCGGGTGGTCTGCTCTTGCTGTGGTTGAATGGAAACTGGAGTTTGTAGAGTGGGCAGTTCGAGAACAGATGCGCGATCGGCACCTCTGAGAGTGGCTCTCTCTGCCCACCCTACCATCTGCAATTATTTTTGCACGAGTACATATCTTTCTTAGAAGGAATAAACAGATAAAGACTGACTGGTAGCTGTGAAGCTACTGGTGTGAAAACCCGTCTGGGCGTAAGCAGAGCCTTCAGCAAAAGAGTCCGTAATGCTGTATTTATCCCCGGAGTAAACCCACACCGATGCTTCGCTGCTGGTCGAGGTGGATTCACCCGATGCCACTGCGATCGCCGAACCTGAGCCAAACCCTGAAACAGCGATCGTGGTTGCATCCGCATAAGCCCACAAGCCCCCTGCGAGCTGATTGTCTTGGCTGACCGAATTCAAATACTCTAAATCTACTATATTCATGGTGATTATTTCTCCAAATCTGTTGTAAGGGACATCATCCGCGCTCCCAATGGCTGAAAAAGCCATTTGCAAAAGCCACTAAAGCTTCAAGAGTTAAGCTTCTAGCGGCTTAGGCATATGAGAGGATTGATGGGTGTTTGGAGAGTTACTCCCCCGAGCGATCGCTGTTACTTACCGAGAAAGAATAAACTCGAGAAAACGACAGCCAATCAGTGGTCAATGGGCAGAAATAAATCTTTGTGAGGGTATTTTCTCCAAAAGCTAAAGATTCCCCTTCAACAATTGCACTATTGTTGTTTAGGTCAATATCCGTTTTCAGAGACAGGTTCGCGAAATCGTTTTGGTAGTAAGTGTAGTACGGCGTCAAGGAACCGTCTTGCACTGGCGGGTTTCTCAGCAACGACCTCCAAATAATGTAGGTCGGAAACCATCATCAGTTTTGCGGGGTTTGAGGAACGATCGCGGGTCAAATTGCTCCGGATAGTTGTCCTCAGCAAAAACCCGATCGCGCTTCTCGGAGAAAAGGAGTCATATGCCAAGTTAATCTGTTTAATTCCTGGCGATCGTCTCCTTTTCCCCGATGTCTTAGCGGCGTTTAGTCTGTAGCCGAGAAGGAATATACGGCAGAGGTTGAGCTATAGTCAGTGGTGTAAGTCTCGAAGGAAACCTTAGTAAAGGTATTTTTCCCGAAAGCAAAAGCACCACCTTCTACCACCGCACTGTTGTCGTCCAAGT
>NZ_JAYFEQ010000273.1:0-10734 GCF_055795085.1 Phormidium sp. CCY1219
TTGTACTTGTCCTAATGCACTGAGCAATTCTTCTAAATATTGTTTGGCAAATTGGTCGTGAACAAATCTGGTCATTGTAGGTTTGTATATATATACCGTATTTCTTCTATCATTAAATATCAATAAAACATAGGGTGGGCAATGCCCACCCTAGTTGATTAATCTAAGCGAAGAGTCGTTTGTTTTAGTTGTTTTTGCAACCACTCTTGAAACAATACTTCGCGAAGTTCTCGCTGGATGATGGGGTCGTCTATAGAGGCAGGTAAGCGATCGCGTACCCAACACAAGCAATATCGTCCGTCTAAATCCACTGGGCCGATAATTTCGTCAGGTTTGGCATCTTTGAGGGGTTCTCGCAGGGGTACCGGCAGTTGACCGATTCGTACCGTACCCACCATACCGCCAACGGCTTTATCTTCATCGAGAAGGGTTTTTTCTTTGGCGATCGCTTCAAATTGACTGCGATCGCTCTCCAATTGCGCTTTAAGTTCAGTCGCGGTTTCTTTATCTTTAACGAAGATTCGAGAAAGCACTACGCGATCGCACAATTTTTGTTGTTCCTCAAACCGTTTTTCGATATCCGGCTGGGCGATCGCTATCTTCAGCTTCTCCACTTTAATCCCAAACGCCAGTTGCTCGCAAAGCTCATCATAAGTTAGATTATTTTTCGAGAGCCATTCGTTAAACTTGCTGGGATTCAGGAGATTGGCTTGTCGGGTAAAATTGGAAATCGCCTCGTTAATTTTGAATTTAGTGGCCTTGATGTCGGAACGATTTTTCAGTTCTTGGGTGAGAACGTAGTGCTGCTTGAGGTCGCTGAGCATTCGTTGCAAGCCGCCAGACACTTTCAGCATTTGGCAGACTTCTTCAAAGGAAAAAGATTGGTTAGCAATTGTTACAAATGAATTATAATCCATGACTTTTTTGGGGGAGTAAACAAAGATTTGAACGTAGGGGCACGGCAATGCCGTGCCCTTTGCCGGTACTATGACAACTTCATCATCCAGGCATCTTCTTCGCCGAGATTAGAACCCTCTAAATCGCCGGTGGTGTCACCTGCAAGATAGATGCCGGTAATATCCAAAATCATGTCATTAACCACATCATTGCTGTCGCTGCCGAATTGTTGTTTCCACTGCAACGCGCCATCGACGTTGTATTTAGCGAGGAAGATATCGTCAGCGCCAAATTGAGCGTCGCCGAGTTGACCTTCGGTGGTTCCGGTTAGGTAAACATTACCCAAACTATCGGCAACTACCGTAGTGCCACTGTCGGCATTTGTGGTGCCTAACAGTCGCTTCCAATTGATGCTGCCAGTGGTGCTATCTAATTGGGCAACCCAGGCATCGCCATTGCCGTAGTAAGTGCCGCCTAAACCGGACTTGTCGCCGTGAATTCCTGCCCACCAAGCATCGCGATCGCCTACCCAGTCATCTGGATCGCCGAGATAGGTTTCGCCTAACCACCCAAAGGTTTGACCCCCCAGATAAACGTGACCGTTATTATCCACAGCAACGCTGCGGGCAACATCCACTGCAGTGGTTCCCAACTGGGTTTGCCATTGCAAATTGCCACTGCTGTCTAACTGGGCAACCCACGCATCTCCATCCCCTTCGCGGGTTCCGGCTAAAGATCCTTTGGTTTCGCCGGTGATGTAAACGTTGTCGTTATTGTCTACAGTAATTCCCAGGGCTTCATCTTCATCGGTAGTACCCAACTGTTTCACCCAAGTTTGGATACCATCGCTGTCGTATTTGGCAACCCAGGTATCGGTTGCGCCTTGGTTCGTGCCATCGATATCGCCAGTGGTGCGCCCCGTCACGTACAAACTGCCGTCATTGCCAAGGGTTAAAGCACCGTTGGTAATGTCATAACCCGCACTACCCAGGGGGTTTTGCCACAGTTGAGTGCCGTTGCTGTCGTATTTGGCAATCCAGCTATTTGACGGATCCCCACTCCATCCGAGAACGTATAAATTATCGGCACTATCCACCGCAATCTGTTTGGCTTCATCATCGCCAGCAGTTCCCAATTGAATCTCCCACAGTTCGTTACCACTGCTGTCGCGCTTGACGATAAACCCATCGCTACCACCGGCATTGGTTCCGCCTAAGTTGCCAGAAGTGTGACCGACAGTGTAAGTGTTGCCCGCACTATCCACAGCGACGCTATTGGCAACGTCCTCCGCTGAAGTGCCGAACTGTTGCTGCGACTCTAGGTATTGAGTTTCATTGTCGAGAATCTTCAACTTTGCGTAGTACGCACTCATCGCATAGTTGGGATTGCTCTTTAAGTAGATATCGACAATTTCATCTTCTTCGAGTTCACTGTCATCAATGGGATTGATGTCAATGGTGATGGAAGATTCACCGGCTGGAATCGTGATGCTTTCTGGGATAGCTTCATAATCGATCCCGTTTTTGGCTTTATGCCACCACCCGGTAGAAATCCAGTAATCCACTGTTAACGGATTGGTGGTATCTCCCGTGCGGCTAATGGTGAATTGACCCGGATCGCCGGATTCAGAGGCTTGATTATCGCTGACGGTAATCTCGACCGTAGGTTTATCGTCATTATCCACAAGAGTCACGGGAATCCGATCCCAAATCCGACCTTGATGGTTCATAAACGTATAGGTTGGATCTGGGGTCAGAGTCAATTCTACCGTCTCGTCCCCTTCCACTTCACTATCATCAATCGGGATAAACGTGAAATAGACATCACGCCGACCGGCAGGAATGGTAATGCTGCCGGGGAGTTCTTCGTAGTCTTCTCCATTGGTTGCGGTTCCCGGTAGAGAGTAGTAGACGGTTAAATCTTCTTCCAAACTGCCGATTCGACGCAACAGGAAGTGTTCGTTATTTCCAGATTCCGAGGTATAGGATTCTCGATGGAAATTCGTCGGTTGACCGGTGTACCATTCTGCGTAAAGCCGTAATTTCGGGATTTCATTGTCCCAAATGACCACCGTATCCAGGTGTTCGCTGCTGTTGATTTCGTAGCCATTACCTTCAGCAAGTTTCAGCCTCACGGTTTCGGGCCATTCTGTTTCTGTGTCTTCCAGAGAGGTAATGGTCAAGGTGATGGAAGTTTCACCCGCCGGAATGGTGATGCTGGTGGGAATTGTTTCGTAGTCGGTGCCGTTACCCGCTTGCGGACGCCCCCAATGGATTGACGGTTCGATGGTGAAGTTCACCGTCATCGGAGTGCTGGTATCTCCCGTGCGTGTAAAGGTGAATTCGCCGGGGTCGCTGCCTTCTGTGGCATCGGGGTCGGTTGCTTCGATGCTGACGGTGACGGGATTCACGTCAACGCTGACGGTGACTGGGGTTGCCACTGTGACTTTGCCATCGGTGAGGGTGGCGGTGAATGCCGGTTGCGCGTTGCCGACGGTGGTGGGCGTCCACACGATCGCCTCACCTGCGGATAAGGTTGTCACACCCGCTTCTACGGGTTGACCGTTTTTGGTGGGAATGTCGGAACCGACGGTTTGGATGCGGAACGTGAGAGCGTCGCCATCTGCATCAGCGGCACCCGTCGCCGCTACCAAGTCCGCGTGAGTGACGGTAAATCCGGCGTTTTCTGTGGCACCTGTGAGGGTGAGGTTGGAGGTGGTGACGGTGGGTGGATTGTTCTCGGGTGCGGGTGGATTGGAGAATGTCCAGTTGAGGATATCGTGATTTTCCCATGCTGCGGCTGTGGCTGCGGTAAACCCAACCCAAGCGTTGCCATTATCTAAATCTAAGGTCGTCCCTAAGTCTCCTGGCACGGTTAAAACCGGGGTAGATAGGTCATCCATGAAAATTTGCAGGGTGCCGGGGATGTATTTCACCTTAACCGTGTGGACTTCCCCATCGGACATATTGGGAATATCGCTCGTGACACCCAGAGGCGTGATACCCACACTGTTTCGTCCTGTGCCGCCGGTGTGAACGCTCAGATGATTGTCACTCGGGTCATGGGTGCCGGGGTCGTCGTTATCATAGGTATCGAATTCCACCGCGAGGCTATTATAGATGCCGCTATAGCCCAGGGTTCCTCCCCCACCACCGATCGCATCGGCACTGCTATTTTGAATAACAAAAGCAAAACCATCTCCACCGGAACCTGCCAAATCGTTAATCTGGAATTGGAAAGTAGTCTCAAAACCATCTTCCACCGATTGCGGCGTCGCGTGCCACACTGCTCCAGCTTGAGAGCCGCTTGTCCGGTTCTTCGGGGTCAGGCGGAGTGTGTCGCCGAGTTGTGCCGCGCTACCGATGAGGTTGAGTCCTTCTAGGGAGCTAAAGTCTTCATAGTTTAACTCGGTGACGGGGACAACCCGCACGTCATCAATGACAAACCCGGTTCCACCATTCGCCGCATCTCCCTGGAATGACAGGGTGGTGTTGTTGCTGTCGGCAGTAAAAGTGGAAGTGTATTTGACAAACTGGAGATTGTCTAGAGTTGATGGAAGATCGTGGGTCAGAGTAGTTGAGAGTAGAGAATTGTTACCCGTAACGTCGATATATCCTGTGGATGACTCATTTTGCACAGTTGGGTTGTGCGCGTACCAGAAACTTAACTCATAAGTCTGACCGACTTCGGTGGTAAAGGTTTGCGACAGAGTTGCATCGCTGTCAATATCTAAGCTTTGGTCAATACTATCTGGGTTGCTGGTTCCCGATACGCCACTCCACGACAGGTTTTTCAGGTCTATATTGGCGTTGGAAAGTGACCAACCAAATCCGTCTGGTAGAGTTGCATCATTGTATGTTTGCAACAAGCCACTCACATCAACAGCTTCAAAGTCGCCATTTTGGATGAGGTTTGTGGGTTCGTCGCTAATAATTGACCCGATGTTGACAAAGGTGTTTTTGGACACCCAGGCGTCATAATTGCCCGCGTTGGTGTTGGCGACGGAACCCGTGCTGTTGCCAGTGGTGTAAATGTTACCGGAGCGATCGCTGGTAATATCTTGAACGAAATCGTCGTTGGCGGTAGCGATGATGCGGCTGTTGATAAAGTTGCCGTCGCTATCCAATGTGGTGACAAAGGTATCGTTACTGCCGAAATGCGGTTGACCGTTGAGAGACCCTTGGGTGGTGCCAGTCCAATGGATCCTGCCATTGCGATCGACGGTGACACCCCAACCTCGGTCATCCCCTGCGGTTCCTACTTGTTCCGTCCACAGTTGAGTGCCGTTGGGGTTGTATTTCACCAAGAAAGCATCTTGACGTCCGGCATTGGTGTTGCCGTTGAGGTCGCCTTCGGTAGTGCCGGAGAGGTAAATATTCCCCTCGCTGTCAATGCCTAATTGAACGTTGCGGCGATATTCTCCGCCCACATTGGGGATGTAAACGTAACCGTCTGCGGCAGGGGTTCCCAGTTGTTCCGTCCAGAGTTTGGCACCAGAAGCGTCATATTTGGTCAGGAAGATATCGGTGCTGCCAGCATTGGTATTGCCATCCAGGTTCCCTGTGGTGACGCCAGCAATGTAAACGTTTCCAGCAGCATCCGTCACTACAGAACGCGCCATGTCTTCACCGTCAGACCCTAGCGTTTGCTGCCAAATCAGATTGCCATTGCTGTCGTATTTCGCAAGTAAGGCATCGGAAATACCCGGTGTTGACCAAGGTTGAGAATAACCGGAAATATACACATGACCCGCATTATCGACGGTGATGCCACTGGCCCAATCATGGGCAGCGGTGCCAATAAATTGACTCCACAGTTGATTACCCTCGCTATCCCATTTTGTCAGAGTGATATCGCCACTGCCATTCTGACCTGGGCCATCATCGTAACCAACGGTATAAAGATTGCCTGATGAGTCGTTGGCGATGCCGTTGTAGTAGTCAGTTCCGGTCGAACCCGATTGGCGCGTCCAGAGTTTATTGCCTTCGACGTCGTATTTGGTGAGGAAGGGATCGGAAAAGTTAGCATTAATGCCGCTGCCATTGGTGTTGCCATCAAGAGAACCGCTAGTGGCACCAGCAATGTAAACGTTTCCATCGCTATCTACGACAACGCCACGCGATTGGTCGGAGTTGACGGTGCCTAATTGCCGAATCCATGAGCGATCGGCAATGGGTGCTAGAATTTCCACGATACCGGGTCGAATCCCATTCTGTTGACTCGGCAGATCATTCCACGTGCCAACACCATAAACATTGGTCTCGGTGAAGTCTTCCCCTTCAGGAGTATGAAGTTTGTTATCCGGTGTACTACGCCAGTTTAGGAATGTGGCTGAATCTCCACTCACCCACTGATGATTCCCCTCGGTATTGCCATAAATTGGGCTATCATTTAACCCAATCAACTTTCGGCCACCACCAAAAGTATCAAACAGCCATTGATTCTCATCGGCATCGTCAATGGTGACAAGGTTGCCGCCAAGTGCCTGCGCTTGTTCTTGTGCGCCTAGCCAAGTGTCGGGGGTGGTGAGGAAATAGCGATTTCCCGTCACCGGATTGGTGTAAACGTAGCTGGTGGTATCGATAAGGTCTGCGCCTTCTATCTCTTGCCGCACTTGTGACAGGGTGGCACCTGTTTCTAATTGATTTTGCCAGTAAGCAATCTCTGTGGTTTCCGCTTCTCGTCCTAAGAGTTCCTGATAAAATTCAGCGATTTTTTGTTGGGCTTCATTGTTCCCTTGTCCATCAACTGCCGCTTGAACAATTTCCGGACGCAGTTGCTCTAAGGTTTCGCCATTTTGCCAGCGTTCCATCCAATGTTCGAATAAGGAAACGTCGCGCCCAATAACTTCGTTGGCAATCCGATTGATGGGATTTTGGTCGGTGATGATGATGTGACCGCTGGAGTGGGTGCCGTTTTCATAGTCACCCTCTGCTAAGTTAACCACGAGGGTTTCGTTGCCTTCGATTTCATCATCGGGAAGGGCAATTATCGGCAGGGTGACTAAGGTTTCACCGGCAGGAATGATGATGTTATCGCTTAAGGTTTGAAGGTCGCTGCCATTGGTTGCATCCCCACCCCAGGTGTAATTCACGCTCAAGCTTTGGTCTAAGTTGCCAATGCGCTGAAACACGATTTGTCCCGCATTGCCATCTTCTCCCGCTAGGGAATCCGTGACCATGATATTGACAATGGGTTGTTCGAGTTGTGCCGGGTCAATTTCGATGATGCCAGGGAAGTTTCCGATATAAGTGCGGTCATTCCATTTCCCATCTACGTGCTGATTTATAACGCTAAAGTCTTCACCTTCTGGGAGAAATGGACTATTGTTGGGTTCTCCTTGCTTCCAGTTTTCGTAGGTTATCGGGTCGCCATTTACCCATTTAAAATCTCCCTCTTGATTACCATACATTTCACTATCTGTCAAGCCAATATGAAAAACTTGACTGGTGCCAAAAGTATCTACAATCCACTGCTGTTCGTCAGCGGTGTTAATGGAAACCAGATTTCCACCCACTGCTTCTGCTTGGTTTTGTGCGCCTAACCAGGTGTCGGGTTCGCTTAACAGATATAGATGGCCGTTGGCAGGATTGACGTAAACGAAGGAACCGTAACGGTCTGTAATTGTACTATCGGTAATGGTGCCGATCGCATCAGTGTTTTCTCCTACCCGATATCCGGGCAGATCCCGTAAGCTAATCTCTACAGTCTCGTTTCCTTCCAATTCATAATCGTGAATCGGATTAACCCCAATGGTGACGGAGGTTTGACCCGGTGCAAAGGTGATGGTTTCGGGGAGTTCCTGATAGTCGTTGCCGTTGCTGGCAGTACCGTTCATCTGATACTCTACGGTGAGCGATCGCGCCAGATTTCCCCCTTCTCGCGTCACCACAAATTGTCCGGCATTCCCGTCTTCTGTAGCATCGCCATCGGTGGCAGTCACGTTCACCGTTGTCGGCGTTTCTGTGCCGAAAAAGTTGAGTTTCCACCCGTTCCAATTCCCAACTTCGTTCCCCCATTCATCAGAAACTCGCAGTTTCCATTCCCCTTGTGAGGATTCTCCCCAGTGTTGCGCTGAGGTAAACACCCAATTGTCATAGTTATCGTTGGGGTCGCCATGCCGATCGCTCAATTGGGATACTGTCCCATCTGGCGATATCAATTCTACTTTCAAGTCGCCTCGGTAGGTATGACTGGCATCGAATACCACTTCTACCCACTCCACTTGAATATCCTCTTCGATCGCGATCGCGGATTCCACATAGCGATCGTTCTCGATGCGATCGCGCGATCGCAGCATTTCTCGTTCGGTCTCACTCAGGGTTTCCGGTTCCCGTTGCAACAGGTTGGCCACCTCTTCACCCAACAGGCGATCGGGTTCGTAATCGGGAATCGCCGCATTTACGGTTTGCCAAGTGGATTTCACCGAAACTTCTGGCGCAACAGGCGTCCAATTCGCCGCCGCTTCTACCGCATCCTCGGCGGAAATTGCGCCAAATCCATAGTTCGGATTCACCCAATATCCCGCTTTATTCTGCACCCAGTCCGGATTTTCCGCATCGGTTTTCTGCGCCGTTTCTACTAGGATATGCTGCACGTCGCGATAGGACAAATCCGAGTTAACCTCCAACATTAATGCCGCCGTTGCCGATACGATGGGTGCTGCTGCTGAAGTTCCACCGAATTTTTTTGTATAATTTCCGTCGGCGTAATCTTCGCTCTCGTCGCTGTCTCCCCCAGAATTATATCCTGCTTCTCCAGACAAATCGCTAGTGGGAATTCCCACACTGATGCCATCTTCCGAAGTGGAACTCGAAGGGGCGGAAATAAATAAGGAAGCACCGGATTCGCTATACGAAGATTGCTTCCCATCTGGCCCGATCGCACCCACTGCGATCGTGTGGCGCGAGTTGGCAAAAGGATTGTAATTCACATTTTCCCCTAACCAGCGATCGTTCCCCGCCGCATACACATAAACGTTCCCTTTCCCCTCTCGTCCTTCTGCCACACCTTTCTCTAACGCCGCCAAACTCAAGGGAGTAGAAACTTTCGATTGCGCCGGTTTCCAACTGTTATTGTAAATATCGATTTCTTCGTTGTAAAATACTCCATTTTCTCCCTGAGAAAACAAGGCATCGCCAATCTGTTCGTCAGTGACATCCGCCGCCGTTAACTGAAAGTCCACCACCGACGCTTCCGGCGCAACCCCGCTGATTCCATTGGTTCCATCTCCTGCCACGACTCCTGCAGTGGATGTGCCATGTTGCTGCGGTTGTGCCATTTCCGGTTCTTGTTCCGGATCGAGCATCCAACTCAATCCGGGGCGGCGGTTGAAAAAGGGGGGTCGCCACCACCACCACCACCACCACGATTCCTCTAGTTCCACTGGCGGTGTGGCAATTAATTCCGATTCGGGTACGGTTTCGTTGAAATTGCGCTGCAGGTGGTCGAGCAATTGGCTTTCTAAATTGGGATGTGAGTCTAAAATCCCATCATCAACGATCGCGATCGTCACTCCTTCTCCTGTGGCCAATTCCCACGCCCCGAGAACTTTGGCACCCTCGCTGGCAATCCCATCAATTTCGCCAATATCTCGCAAATGCCATTGGTCATCTGCCATTGGATATTCGGGCAAATGTTGCGGCGGAATTAACTGAATCGGAATCAGCGGATAGGGATAATCCGAACCGACCAAATCCTGTAATTGGGTTTGAATTTGTTCCGGAGTTTTTTCTTCGGAAAACTGGAAAATATAGGTATCGTCGATCTGCCCCGTTTCCCCTAAATTTTCCGCATCAAACAGAGTAGCGATCTGGTCGGGGTTTAAGTTCGGGTCTAACCAAATTACCCAGTCTGTGGTTCTCGCTAATGCTTCGGCGTCGTAATTTTCCAAGTCTTGCGATCGCTCCAGGGCACTTTGCACCGGGTCGGAATATTCTGGGGAAGTGGTTTCTACATACCTATTCACCAAATCAACCACGGTTTTGGTATAATTCACCAAAGCTTCACCGAGTTCGCTTGTGCGCCAATCTTTGCCTTCGGGAATGACGCTATCCAAATGCACGGTTTCGGCAGTTGCCCCTCGCACTTGGAAGATAACATCGTTATAATCTCGGTCTGTGCCGCGATCGGTTCGCAAGTCTTCCATGACGAATGTATGTCCGTCGCCGGTGACATCGGCAATCTGTCCCACGTGAAATGATTCGTTTGGATTGGCAGTGGTCATGGAAAACAGGGGACGTTTGGCACCGCCTACGGTGGGGTCGTCATATACTTCCTGTACCGTTCCATGGGGCACTAACATCACCCCAAAGGTATCTCCGGGTTCCATGACAAACCGTTTGATGCCTTTGTAGTCGCCGCTATTTTGATTTCGTTCTCCCAATTCCCCGGTAAATCTGGCCCCTTCGCTGCGATCGGCGATCGCGACATACCCCTGAGTGGAATTACTCAATGCCCTCCGCGCCGCTTCTTTGATAAATTCGGGAGACCCTGGTTTGTAGCGATTCATCCCGGTCAAACTAAATAGGGCAAGTTCGCCCCGATACCCGCCGCCATCATATAAAAAATCAATCCCAACTTCTCCGGTGGCGCTAATAACCTCAAAAACTCCCGAATTATAGATTTCTGCTAATGTCGCCTCTACAGAAGATACTGAAATGACCTCGATTTCCCCGCGTTCTTCCGGTTCCGCTCTCTCGGATTCTATCGGGTCCTCGGATGCTGCTGTGGCCTCCTCGCTGTCGCCCCTATCCGATGCCAAGGTATCGCTGGGTTCTTCGCTGGATCCGGTGACGCTGCTGGATAACGTATCTTCGCCAGATTCGCTCTCCCTGT
>NZ_JAYFEQ010000274.1:0-354 GCF_055795085.1 Phormidium sp. CCY1219
AATTGCTCTCTCCTTACGGGGAGGTAAAAGCACCCCAGCGGGTGGCTTCCGAAGTCCGAGAAATCGACTTGTACTTTAGACCCCTTCCGAATTTAGAGCTGGCTGCGGTTCGACCTTTGGGTATTTTAGGAAGAATGGCGGCTAGTCCGAATCCTTCGATTTTTGAACCTTTTCGCAACCCAGTCAGCGAAGATGAAATTTGCGACTGTCTCGGAAAGTTGCTAGACGTGAGGCGATCGCTGCAACGCCAAGCCAACCGTAATAATCGCCGACTGTCCAACGAAGCCTTACCCAAATTATGGATTCTCACCCCCACCGCTTCCCCTACCATTTTATCAAGATTTAGCGCTATGC
>NZ_JAYFEQ010000275.1:0-11070 GCF_055795085.1 Phormidium sp. CCY1219
ACTCTACCACACGCCGTGAGGTATTTCCGGAATAATCTAGAATTTTCCAGTAAATCAGGCTTTAGTCATTAACAGCAAATGACCGAGTTGATGGCAACTGTCTGCCCCGATGCCCGAGATATCTGGAATGAGGGTCATCTGGGGTTCGGTCACGCCCTCTTGCGAACCACTTGGGAATCGGCAACGGAACGACAACCGCTCAGTTTTGAGGGGGAAGTTTGGATTGCTGGAGATATCCGTCTGGATCGACGCGACGAGTTAATCCAGCAGCTACGGGGTCTGGGACGCCATATCGAGGATCCTACGCCAGATGTTGACTTGGTGTTGCACGCCTACCACACTTGGGGAGAAGCCTGTCTGGAGTACCTGAGTGGGGATTTTGCCTTTGGAATTTGGGATAGCCCGCAGCAGCGCTTGTTTTGCGCCCGAGACCAATTTGGGGTGGTGCCTTTTTACTACGCTCAAATTGGCAGCGGCTTGGTTTTCAGCAACCATCTCAATGGCTTGCGGTTGCATCCGGGAGTATCGGATAGACTCAACGAAGGGGCGATCGGCGACTTCCTGCTGTTTAGCATGAATAGGGATGTCGCCACCACCACTTTTGCCGATATCCAAAAGTTGCCCCCCGCCCACAGTCTGACTTGGCGCGAAGGTCAGATGAGGATCCGGCATTATTGGCAGTTGCCAGAAGCGGTAGAATACCTGCGTTACCAAGACCCCTCGGAATATGTGGAGCAATTTCGGGAGTTATTTGACCGGGCGGTTGCAGATAGACTGCGAACCGATAGTGCTGGCAGTCACTTAAGCGGGGGCATGGACTCCACCAGTATCGCCGCCACTGCCTATCAGTTAATGACGGCAACGGGTTCGCCGGTGGATTTTCGAGCTTACACGATTATCTACAAGCAGCTTTTGACCGACGACGAAGGAGACTATGCCACCCAAGTCGCGCAGATGGCCGGTTTCCCAATTGAATACCTAGTAGCCGAAGACTACATCCAGCAAGCCCCTCCAGAACGGCCAGAATATCTCTATCCCGAACCCCTATTCATTCCCACCCAAATTGCTGAAATCGAGATTAACCGGCGCATCGCGGGATACAGTCGAGTGTTGCTGGCTGGGTTTGGCGGCGATCCGGCATTTTATCCATCGCCGTCTTACTGGTATCAGTTGCTACAAAGCGCTCGGGTTGGGCATTTTATGCTGGATGCGTTGGGTTACATTCGCTCCTTTCGTCGCCTGCCGCGGTTGGGATTGCGGACTCAGTTGCGCCGTTGGCTTAAAGGAGGGCAGCAAGGCTCTCAAGATATCAATTTTCCCGATTGGTTTAACCCCGATTTTGCAAAACGAGCCAACTTGAAAGCGCGACTGGAAGAAATCTTGACCGCGACACCGCACACAGACCGCTACGGGATGACTTTTGCTCCCTTGTGGTCGAATATATTTGCTTGGTCGGATCCGGGCTTCACGGGTTTTCCCCTTAAAGTTCGCTTTCCGTTTTTCGATGTGCGCTTGGTGCTATACTTGCTGTCGGTGCCGCCTGTCCCCTGGTTTGAAAGTAAATTTTTGCTCAGGGAAGCGATGAAAGGCCGGTTGCCGGATGCGGTGTTACGGCGAGCTAAAACACCCCTGCGAGGATTTGCTCATTACAATTTAATGCAGCAACGAGGGATTCAGCCTTGGATGGTAGAACTGGGAGCCACGCCAGCCCTCAGCGCTTATGTGGAGACTGAATCCCTGTTGCAAAAACTGCAAGCTTTGGGAGAACTCACCCCTGCCAGTTACAATCAGGCTATCCCACCCCTGCAACTGGCATACTGGCTGCACCACCAACAGCGTCCAGAAGTTCAGTTCAGTCCAGTTTTATCGTTGATTTGAAACCCCGATTTAGGATAAAAAACTATGTCTCAAACATCTACCAACAACATTAATTCTTCCAGCAAAAAAGCATACCACAGCCCACAATTGCGAAAATTTGGTAATGTCAGCGAGCTGACGCTGACTGTTAATAACCCCGGGAACCCTAGTGATGGCGGCGGATCATCTCCTAATATCTATGTTTCTTAATCAAAATGAGTTTTTCGCTCTCGTTCTGAAGCGATAGTAGGTTTCGTTCTTGATGTAGGTAGCCCTAATCTGTGATTCTCAAGCAGACACCGAATCCAGAAAATTCTGTAGATCGCCAAGATGAGACCCGCTATAAAAACCATTTGAAATGGGAGCATCTCAATTTTGCCTAAAAACCGATCTGACCTCTCCCCCCAGCCCCCCTCCCCTCGCAGGGGAGGGGGGAATAAATGTCTTTCTCCCCCTTCCCTTCAAGGGAAGGGGGCTGGGGGGTTAGGTCTCTTGTCCAAATTGAGATGCTCCCTTTTAAAGCGCATAAAGACTGGGAAAGAGGGGGTGCTAGTCCCCTCTCAAACCTGAACTAGAGAAATGAGTAGTTTGGCTGGACTGGGTAAGCTTTATCAATACACAGCTTATGGCTTAACGCTAGAAGCGAACCACCCTCTACCGGGTTTAATCTCTGCCAAGGCTGATGCCCCGGTGGATATTTGGGTGGAATTAAATGGAGTGTTTGAACTGCCGTCACCAGATGTAGAGGAGTTTTCCTCTGGAGTTAACTTAATCTCCAAAGAAGACGGGACTTATTTCCATCTCTGGTTTCGCGGGGACGGACAAATTGATTTCGAGATTGACTCTGAGGGGAGTCATATCTTCGTAAGTTGGGAGCGTTCGGTAATCGAAGAAATCACTGCCATGTTATTAGGTCCGGCTTTGGCTTGTGCTTTGCGATTGCGGGGTACGCTTTGCCTTCATGCTTGCGTGGTGGGAATCGGTGGGCAAGCGATCGCGATTGTGGGGGAGAGTGGAGTAGGCAAATCCACCACGGCAGCGACTCTGGCGAGTCGGGGATATGCGATTCTTTCCGATGATATTGCCGTTGTTTGCAGTCGCGCAGAGTATTTCTTCGTCCAACCGGGATATCCGCGCATCCGATTATGGCCTAAAACCATTAATGCTCTGTACGGATCGGAGGCGGATTTGCCGCGAGTGTTCAGTTTTTCCGAGAAACGATTTGTGGATTTAAGGGATAACAGCGGTTCGACTGCGCTCAGTGCAAGCAGTACCCCCCGATGGCAGTTTCAAGGCGAACCCTTGCCTTTAGCCGCGATTTACGTTCTCGAACCCCGACAACCGGGGTTAGCCAAACCCACTGTAGAACCCATTCCCCCGGCAATGGCGGTTATGGAGTTAATGGCGCAGCGGTCTGCAAACCATTTAAAATTAGATATGGATAAGCAAGCGCGGGAGTTTGCCGCTTTGAGTCGCGTTGCTACGACAGTACCCGTGCGAAAAATAACTCGCAGCGATAGTTTAGAGGCATTACCCCAACTGTGCGATGCGATCGTGAAAGATGTAGCCGGTATCGTCAATTCGGCATTGCTTCGTTAAAGCGGTAGGGGAATGCTAATTTGGTTTAATTCCTCGTCATTTTCAGCCACTCAAAAATCCCATCCACCGTTAGCTCTAAATCAATAGACTCTAGAACGGGTGGCCGATCGCTACCTCGCAAAAGTAATGGTGGGAGTTCTGGGCGGAAAACTAAAATAGAGCGATCGGCTGGATCGATTAACCACCCTAACTGACAACCATTCTCCAAGCAATAGAGAAGATTGCCAATCACCCGATTTGAACTTTGTTCCGGTGAGAGAATTTCAATGGCCCAATCCGGGGATAATAAAAAGTCATTGGGAACTTCCCCGTCAGCATCAAATGGGATTCTCGACCAGAAAAAAACAGCGATATCGGGGACAATAGAGCGGATGCCAAAACTACAGCGTAATTCGGGAAAAGCACAAGCAATTTGCGGGGGTTCGGCGATGAGATTGATACTGTTACAAAGCCTAAGTTGCAATCGGCTATGCTTTCCTTTTGGCATTGGTTTTTGTACGATATCGCCGTTAATATATTCGCTAGCAGGCTTGGTTTCTGGGAGCTTCAAAAATTCTTCAATCGTCAAGGATTGAGTAATAGTGCTGGTCACGGAGCTTTGGATCCTAAATCTATGTACAAGGGTTTCAGCTATGATGCTTTTATCCCTCTATTGTAGCACTTGTTTGGCGGATGAGGGGCGATTCTCGGAAGCACAGACGCTTGGCAAAGCGATCGGCTTGACCCGACTATGGGTGTAGGCTGTAGAAACTGTTGGTGTTTGGCGCTACCCAGAAATGGGGGAGCTTTGCTGACGCCCTTGCCATATTTTCAGTTGCGAAAAAAACGGAGGAATTGATGGCTGTCATATCCCCAAAAATTGCCCATTTCACTGTGGAAGAATACCATCAAATGGTTGAAGTTGGCATCCTCAGCGATCGCCGCGTCGAATTGATAGACGGACTCATCTTAGAAATGTCTCCTGAAGGCACAGAACAGGCTTATTTTGAAGAAAATTTGGCAAAAATACTGGAACGGTTAACCGTCGGACGGGCGTATGTCCGAGAAAATAAACCGATCGCACTATCTAACTCCGAACCCGAACCGGATATTGTGGTTGCTAAACTCCCGCGATCGCAATACATCGACCATTACCCCTTTCCTGAAAATATCGAACTTCTCGTTGAAGTGTCCAAAGCCACTCGCAGTTACGATATTTCAACCAAAAAAGCACTCTATGCCCAAGAAAAAATACCGGAATACTGGGTTGTGGATATTAACGCTCGAAAATTAATCGTTTATCGTTTTCCTGAACCCGAAGACTATCGACAACAGCGCGAGTTTTCCGCGTCAGAAACCGTTTCTCCTTTAGCCTTTTCCGATATTTCAATTCCCGTCTCTGACATTTTTGCCATTTGAGGGAAAAAATCGACGCTGATGCTCATTTCACCCCTCACTGAATCCCTGGATGTCCTGTTGCCGAATCTGATGCCAGTATTAGTTGGATCCGATGCAGTTTTGGCTTTAAAATCCTTGGCAGGCAATCTTGCCCCCATTCTGCGGGGTGGGTTTGAATGTCGCCTCAATGCTAATGCCCCCCAAGTGGATTTGCAGCAGTGCATTGTTCGGGAAGAAAGGGAGTTGGCGTTGTTGCGAGAATTTGTTGCTGCTGCTATTGCCAACAAGGGCATTTCTGTGGATTCCGGTTGGGGGAAATTGCAGGTTTTTTTAGATGAGTGGCAATCCAGTCTTCAGGGGATTCCGGAAATTTGGCTGGAGTTTGATGTTAAAAGTTGCTCAAATTTTCTGCCCCTACCGGCGATTTTCTTCGGGTTGCCGCAAGAGGTATCGCCTGCGGTTTCCACCTATCCAATTGCCCAAAAATCTCTTGATTTACTCCTGGGTAAAGCGGGTTGGCGCGAGTGGCAAGACAATCTCGATCGCTGCTTTAGTGCTTGTCCGGAAAGCGTGTTTGTCAGTCACATCGGCGCAATGCTTTCCCGAAATTTCCCGGCTTTGCGAGTTAATGTCAAGCGCTTGCAACCGGATGGGTTAATTCCCTATTTGCAAGCGGTGGGTTGGCCGGGAGAAACGACGGAACTGGAAGCGTTGATGAAGGAGTTGTTTGCGCTGTGCGATCGCATCACCGTTTGTCTGGATGTGGGAAATAAAATTTATCCCCAAATAGGCTTAGAATGTATTTTTCTCAAACAGCCCCCAAGCGAACCTCGCTGGTCTATTTTACTGGATTATTTGGTAGAATTAGGACTGTGCGAACGGAAAAAAGGAGAGGCATTATTAAACTGGCCCGGTCAAACCCATCCGATGAATTCACAGGCAGTTTGGCCGAGAAAGTTAATTGCGGCTTCGCTTTTGCAACCAAGGGAACGGTTTACAGTTTTCGATCGCCGGTTGAGTCACATTAAAATCAGTTGGCGATCGCCTTGTAACCTAGAGGCTAAAGCTTATCTGTGGTTTGAACATCAGTGGTTATCTGTAAAATAGGAAGAAACAATGACCCAGCGGTTTGAGGAAAACGCAGATTTAGATAACTTTTATTCTACCGAATCCCTTGAAGAATGGCAACAGATTATCGGGGCGGACTTGCATTACCATTTTGGGTATTTTCGGGGTTCGGAAGATTTAGAAACAGGGTTAAAGCAAACCGTGAGAAATTTTTATCCTTACATTCCTCGGGGTTCGCGAGTTTTGGATATCGGCTGCGGTTGGGGAGGCCCAGGGAAAATGCTCGTTGAGGAGTGCGGTTGTGCGGTAGAAGGAATTACGATTAGTACAAAACAAGCCAAATACTGTCAAAGCATCGGCCTAAACGTTCGCTGTCAAGATGTGGAACGCGATGAAATTAACGAGAATTACGATGTCCTGTTTCTGTTAGAATTTCTCTCTCATATTCGCCAGAAAGCTGATTTACTGAGCAGCCTTCGCCCCTTGGCAACCCGCCTGATTCTCTCAGTCAACTGTGTGGCAGACAATTACTGGGGAGAACGAATTACGTTTGGTAAATCGATGGAATTTTGCACCGTTTCGGAACTCATTCATCATGTAGAGTCAGCGGGTTGGAAAATTAAATGGATGCAAGATCGACGATTTTATTCTCTGCGAACCTTCCCCCTGTGGAAGGAAAATCTCGATCGCATTTATGGCGATCGGCAACCTCCCGGACAATTAGCTATCCTTCGCTCTCATATCGATGCCGCGTTGCGAGATCCCGTGAGGTGGTCTCTGTCATTTCCTTTAATCGATATTGTGGCAGATTGACAAACCCAGGCTAAGAAAAGTAGGGGTTTTGGGCTAAAATAAAGGTGGCGTATCTGGTGAAAGGCCATTGCAGGGCTGCCTTAATCATCACGTTACAGTGACCATTCAACATGAATCGCCGGAATAGCTCTGGGTACTTCAGAAACCCGCAGGGACTATACCAGATTTAGAAAGACCAGAACAGGGGGAGTACGAGGTGCGTGAATCTCTGCGCTACTCAAGTTGATTGGGTGTCTTTGATTCCATAAAAAAGAATGAATGATTTGATGAACTATGAACCAAACGTTGCCTTTGCCATTTAATCCGCGATCGCCCGAGTTTCGCGCTAACCCCTATCCCACTTATCGCTATCTGCAAACACACCACCCAATTTACTATCGACCGGAACGAAAAGATTGGGTGCTAACCCGCTACGCTGATATTGTAGAAGTTCTGCAAAATCCAAGCTTTGGTCGATCGCAGGAAGAACAGGCAAACATACAAAGCGCAAAACAAGCACCAGCCAACCGATTTTTGGAGCTGCGTCAGGAAAGTCAAAAACTGATGAAGCTGTGGTTAGTGCTGCGAAATCCACCGGCTCATACGCGAATCCGTCACTTGTTGCATCATGCCTTCACTCAATCGCGAATTCAAGCTTTGCGATCGCGCCTTCAGACTCAGGTTGACCACCTCATCGATCGGGTCAAAAATCGGCGCAAAATGGATATTATTCAAGATTTCGCTTATCCCCTTACCCTCCAGTCAAATTGCGAAGTATTGGGAATTCCAGAATCAGAATGGCATCCCCACTTTCAGCAGCGATCGCAGGATTTGTCCTTGACGCTAGATTTAGATGCAACTGCGATCGCCAACGAGCGAGGGTTGCTGGCGATCGCCGGTTTCGCTGAATATTTCCGCAGTTTAGTTGCCAATTGGCACAGGTATTCCCTTCCTAAAGATACCCTAATTAGTACCTTAATTCAAGCCGAAACTGAAGGCAAATTGAGCGAACGAGAACTCATTGCAAATTGCATCCTACTATTTCATGCCGGACACTCTACCACGAAGTATTTGATTGCCAACGCCATTCTGGTACTGCTGCGGCATCCAGAGCAGCTTCACCTGCTACAAACAGACCCTTCTTTGATTGAAATGACTATCTCTGAAGTCCTGCGCTATCAGAGTCCATTGCAATCTATGTCGCGCACAGCACTGTCCGATATCCAACTCTCCAATCAAATCATTCATCAAGGTGAAATTCTCCATTGTATTATTGCTGCTGGCAATCGAGATCCGGCCAAGTTCCCCGACCCGGATCGATTCGATATTAAACGCAAACCCAATCCCTATCTTTCCTTTGGGCACGGAATTCATACCTGTATTGGGATGCACTTGGCTAAATTAGTAGCAGAAATTGCGGTGGGTACGCTGGTGCGACGTTTGCCCGAATTATCCTTAGCAACCGACTGTCTAGACTGGGAAGAAACTTTTGTGGTTATCAGTTTGAAATCCTTGCCAGTTGTCTTTTAATTCTTCTCTCTCGACTGATAAAGCACCCAACGCATCCCCCAGTCATGTTTGTGTGCGGCTTCGAGTTCTTCCACGGTGAAAACTAGACCCAGTTCAGCATCGAGTTTGACAAAGCTTTCTAAGTCAGGGGTTGGATTCTGGGCTAAAATCCGAGCTTTTAACCCATCATCATTACGCAGTTGTTGGATAAATTGAAACGCGGTTTGTACGGACATAATCTCATTTTTCCTTTTCTTTTAGAGGAAACAAGTCAAGTATCCCTCCCTTCCCCCCCCCTTTTTAAGGGGGGGAATTCTCTAAGCCCCCCTTAAAAAGGGGGGTTGGGGGGATTGGCAATGCGTCAATGGGGCGATCGAAGGTGGCAAAGCGATCGCGCACGTTCCCACTATCATTTAGCACGAATCCTTCACATTCTACCCAAGCGTGTGCCTCAAATTTTCCCTCCTCCCGTCGCACTCCAATCCGCAACTCGCTGTCAATTCCTTGCCGACGCAACAACCCCCACAACACCAGGGATTTTTTCAGGCAATTCGCCCAAGGTTGACAGTATCTCGCGGCTAAGCGCACCATGCGAGTCGTCTGTACAATTTTAGCAGTTTTCTCTTCATTAGAAAGGGAAAATTCCCAGAGCGATCGCTTTCTAGCTACAGCCGCTTGCGTCTGCTTCAATCCCCGCAATCTTAACGAAATTGCCACAAACACAAGCAACCCAAAAGCTTGCAGAACTAGCCAGCGATCGGACTCCTCCAATCCCCAAAAACTGCGGGATTTACGAATCGCTAATTTCAACCAGTCCATTGGCTAATAATTCTTGAATCAGATTTTCCACATCTTGCCGTAACTGTTCCGGTTCGACATCATACTCTTCTAGCAAGGCAGCGATCGCACTCTGAATCGAATCTTTTTCCGTCAGGGTTTGCCAGATGCGAGTGCCCACATCATCTAAACCAAAATACTGTTCGGTTTGCAAGTCCAGCAAAACCGACTCTCCGGCTAAGTCTTGAGCGATTACATTGTCTGCAGCAGAGATTTTCCGCTCTAATGAGAGTGGCGACATTTTTTTACTATTTAGCTAGCTATACTTATCCTCATTTATCATAAACCGCGTGTTCTGTCAAGAGGTTTGTCATTTGTCACTGTTCACTGGTCACTTGGTAACAGGTACTCCCTCAAACGACAAATGACCAATGACAAATGACCAATGACCAATGACCAATTTAAACTACCTTTAAATCAGCGTTCGATTTCGAGTAAATCGGTGAGCTTTATTCCTACTGTGGAACCCCCCTCAAATACCGAACCCGTCTTGCCCATTTCATACCGTTGGCGAACTTTTTTCAGCAGGCGATCGCTGAGGGAAACGTAACCGACTTCTGAGATTAAATATTGGTTCTCGGGGGCTAGGTGAAATTCCACAAATGCTTTAATATCTTCGCGATCGGCTACGGATTTATTCACGTATAAAAATTCCGGACGCGAAAGGGGTTGATAGCTACCATCGGCGATGGTTTCTGCATTAGGCGCAATGCAACCCTCGCCGCGATCGATGCCTACTAAGTTCAGTTTGTCTTTGTTTTCTTCATAATAGGCATAGCCAAAAAATCCGAGACCCCCCGGATCTGCAGCCACACCCCACACCAGGGTATTGTCATCTTCGCTGGCAGTATAGTCGCCGCGACTGTTTCCTTCTTCCCCTACGATTGCGGCGGTAAAGTAATCGTAAGTCCCGGAGTCAATTCCCGGACCGTACAAGCGCAATTGGCGATCGGGAAAACTTGCGCGAATTTGCCTCCAGTTCTCGATTTTCCCTTGCGCCTCCGGTTCCCAAATGGCTTTGATTTCCTCTACGGTAAGGCAATAAGCAAAGTTGTTTTCAGTATTTACAACTACGGAAATGCCATCAAAGGCAATGGGAATTTCAATGTAGTTAATGCCATTTTTTTGGCATTGCTTTTCTTCTACAGAATTAATCGGACGAGATGCGTTTGTAATGTGGGTTTCTCCAGCACAAAATTTCTTGAAACCACCACCAGAACCAGAAATTCCTACCGTAACTCTGACCTCGGGATTGACTTTCATAAATTCTTCCGCCATTGCTTCAGAAATGGGAAAAACTGTACTGGATCCATCAACTCGGATGTTGCCGATCGCTTCTCCTCCCGTGGCACCTGTAGCAAAATTTTTGCTGCCACTACAGCCAACTAAACTGAATGCACTTAGCATCAGCAGCGCTACAATAGATTGGTAATTGAGTGGCAATTTGAACGCCATACTTTTTCTCCCGATCGATGAAGTGGAATCAACCACCGCCCGCGCTTTCTCCTTGTTATCCCTGAAGGGGAATCGTTCAGACAATGTTAACTTTCGGTTCACCACTTCCGGGGAGTAATCCCTTTTACTATGACTTACCCCATCCCTGGAAAGGCGATCGGGCAAATCCTTCGCGTAGCTGATTCCCTCACCCGGCATTCCCCAACCGCGATTTCTCTGTTGGGTTGCCCGAGACATCCCTCTCCTATCCGAGGTGGCGACCTTCTTCTCTTAGTTTATAGTTGATTTTTCCATTTTTGGGAGACATGAGTTTAACGTTACTTAAACATTAGGGAAAGAATCGGTAAAGACTGTTTGATATTCTATCCGCGATCGCAATAATTTGTTCCAACGCTTTGCAATCCATGCATTGTTTTAACGTGGAGTCGGTTGGCAAACAATTTTTCTCTCACCCGGTACTCCCCTACTGTAGGGACAGAAATTATTGCCTTCCCGAAATTGCAAGCAAAGCATTGCATTAATGCCCTGCCTCCCCCATCGACTTGACCTGCCTCTATTATATCATCCCTGCCAATC
>NZ_JAYFEQ010000276.1:0-20868 GCF_055795085.1 Phormidium sp. CCY1219
GATGAGATTTCTGCCAAGCTGACGCGGTTGGCACCGGATTTCGAGAGTTGGGGGAGTTTGACCGAGTTTGCGATCGCCCCGGAACTGTTGCTCGAAATCCTGCAGCAGTATGGCGATCGCCTGTTTCGCGCCGTTGTGCAAGCCAGCAATGGCGAGTTTCTCACTAATCAAGCCATTTTCGGCGATCGCTATCCGTTAGAACTCGATGCCGCTTTGCGAGAACTGCAACGCTCTGGCGCACAGTTATCCCCGGAATTACAGGCAGTATTGCACTTCGTTCGCGGTCGCGATGCCTATGTCGGCGATCGCATCGACGAGGCGTTGGATTTCTATCAGCAAAGCCTTGCTTTTTGGCAACACACTGACAATTTACAACGGCAAGGAATCAACCTCTATCATATCGCATTGGCCTATGGTCGTCAAGCGGAATTAGACCGCGATCGCGCCGCCCAACATTGGCAGCAAGCGCGGCACTTTTTAGAAGAATGCATAGCGGTTTTACAGCAGGGAAATCACCCGGAATTGGTGGCCAAATTTATCGTCACTCAGGCGGAAATTTTGCGCCAACTCCAAGCTTGGGACGCATTGCAAACCCTGGCTAATAGTGCCGTAAAATTGCCCGAAACTCATGGCAATCCAGGGGCATTGGCGCGAGATTATGGATTTTTGGCCGAAGTCGCCTTGCATCGGGAAAAGTGGATGGAAGCGAAAAATTTGGCCACAAAAGCTCTGGAAATTCTGGAAAGCGATGGCGAGGGGCAGCAACGAGACCGGGGGTTATTTCTGCTGCTGTTGGCGCGCAGTTTGCGCCCGCTGTCGGAAGGGGAAGCAGCGGTGGAGTGTCTGGAAAAAGCCCGCGATATCGACCCGCAGGATAACCCGCCACTCTATATCGAAATTTTAGAAGAATTGCGGTCGCTTTATTATGAAAAAAGCGAGTATCGCAAGGCTTTTCAAATCAAACAAGAACGCCGTTCCATCGAGCAACAATTTGGATTTCGCGCTTTTATGGGTGCGGGACGCTTAGAACCCCACCGAGAGGCGCGATTGCGTGCGTTTCCCCGTCTATCTCGCCCTACTGTAGCAGAGGAAATTATCGCCTCTGGACGCGAAACAGACCTGCATTACTTGATAGAAAGAATTGGTTCGACTCAGCATAAGCTGACGGTAATTCACGGTCAATCTGGGGTGGGGAAAAGTTCTCTGGTGAAGGCGGGATTGCTCCCGGCCCTGAATTCTCGGATTATCGGCGATCGCGAGGTGTTGCCCGTTGCGTTGCACGTCTATGGCAATTGGGTGTCAGAACTGGGTCAGCGCTTGAACAAATCTCTGGCTAAAAAAGGCATTTATTTGTCCGACTCTCCAACCTCGATTGAAGGGTTAATCGAACAGTTGCGAGAAACTGAATCTCGGCATTTGCTGACGGTGTTAATTTTCGACCAGTTGGAAGAATTTTTCTTCGGATGTCGCAATCCGGCGGATCGGTTAAAATTGTTTTGCTTTCTCGGGGAATGTTTGAATCTGCCGTTTGTTAAGGTGGTTTTGTCCTTGCGGGAAGATTACCTGCATTTTTTACTGATTGCTAATCGCTTCCAATGTTTGAGCGCCATCGACAATGATATTTTGAACAAAGCGGTTTTGTATCCCCTGGGAAACTTTTCCCCCAAGGGTGCAAAAGATGTAATCGACAAGTTAACTCAACGCGCTCAATTTCATTTAGAATCTGCGTTAGTCGATACTTTAGTTAGGGATTTATCTGGGGATTTGAAATCGGTGCGTCCGATTGAATTGCAAGTGGTGGGCGCGCAATTACAAATGGAGAATATTACTACCTTGGCGCAATATCGCGATTTGGGTGAAAATCCGAAAAAACAATTGGTGCAGCGCTATTTGGAAGAGGTGGTGAGAGATTGCGGTCCGGAAAATAAAAAGGCGGCGGAGTTGATTTTGTATTTGCTCACGGGGGAAAATAATACTCGCCCTTTGAAAACGCGATCGGATATCGAACGGGATTTAAAAGGGTTGGCGGTTAATTTATCGCCAACGCCGGAACAGTTGAATTTGATTCTCTATGTGTTCGTGCGATCGGGTTTGGTGTTTATGTTACCGGAATCCCCCGCCCATCGCTATCAATTGGTTCACGATTATCTCGTGGGGTTCCTGCGCCACAGTCAAGCGGACAGTATCCGCGAGTTACAACACCAGTTAAAGGAAAAGGAGGAGCAAGTGAGTCGTCTTTTGAAACGGCAATTGCAAGCCACTTTTGCTGCTGTAATTATTCTGCTAATTATTGCAGGAGGTGCGGTAGGATTTGGTTGGCAAAACAGAGAATTAGCGAATCAGCTTCAAGTGAACCAACAAAAGCTGGAACGGAACAATCAAAAACTGGAAGAAACTAATCACCAGTTAAAGGCAATAACTGCTCAACTCGAACAAGGAAAGCAAACACTGCTCGAATTCGCACTGCAACCGGAATCCCAACTCTCTAACGTTCTGGACGATTTAATTAATGAAGCCGATGTGAAAGCTGAAAACTACCAAGCCCTGAAACAATTCTTAATCCAAAGAGACTGGGAAAATGCCGATCGCGAAACTTACTTTTTGATGCTTTATATAGCTGGAAACAAGTCTTATCAACAAGGCTATTTCGATAAGGCAGAATACGAGAACTTTTCTTGTGCAGACCTGAAACTCATCGACGATCTGTGGTACGTTTCCAGTGGAGGTACCCAGGGATTCCGAGTTCGGCACAATATTTATCGCGAAAGCGGACAAGATTGGGAACAAATGTACGATCGCGTGGGATGGCGAAAGGACAACCGACGATTAATCGATACAGCATACGATCCAAAGACCCAGTGGTTCAGCTATCCTGATTGGTGGAAGCCCAATTTTGAGAATCCTCCAGAAGGTCATCTCCCCTATTTTTACGGAATTGCCGTGTATGAAACCCCACTACCGGATCCTAACAAACGCCAATTCCAGATTCAGGACCTCCTCGATCGCTGTGAGTATAATGCCCCGGATGAGTAAGGAGAAGCGATCGCCTCTCGCCACTGACCCCATGCCATTGATATAATATTTGCTGAATTAACCGCTACGGGTCCGATTCGCCCAGGGAAAGGCTATGGAAGCTTCTTCCTGTCTGGGAACGAGTCTTTCGATTGCGGTTAAATGCCCGGACATACTATGAGTCTGTATGGGTGCGATGTAAAAGAAGGCTTTTTTGTTTAAATTCTCAGCAAAGTTTCCGGACTCAACTTTGCCTGAATTCTCGCAACAAGCTGTTCTTCTGAAACTTCCACATCTTTTCTCATTCCCAGCATTGTCTCGATGCCTACAGTTGTCGTACTGTATCGAGAACTCAGTTCTAATGTAAATCCACCGTCTGCCTCTTGTGGTAGATTATACGTATGAAAATGAACCGCATCTTTTTCATCAGCGTCTTGCATCACCGAAGTATTAAATACCTTTGACATGTAGGAATAAAATGGTGCTTGAATAGCGAGTACCAAATGTTTGCCAAACAGTTCCAAACTGGTTGCTTTATGATGAAGCTGAATTAAAATCGTTTTAGCTGTCATTTTCCAGTTCATGCCATAGGTTTTTGAACTTCGGGGAAATTTTTTCACCGAAATGCCTATTTCATCTCGAATACACTGTTGTCGAGAAGGCCAAACCGTACCCGTGGTATCAAGGGCTTGGATTTCTATCCCTACATAATCCCGCACCTCTTGGCGACGGGCGGAAACTAGAAAATAATCAATATTCCCCCCAATAACTTCTATTTCTGAAGCAATGTGAAGTTGATTCCCGGGTTCGTGATTTTTCAGCAAATGCAGACAATCGAGAAAAATACGATCGTTTTGTAAAAAGCGATTCGGACAAATAATAATGGGTTCGCCTTTATATCCTACGGTACATGTACCGATAGAAATCTCCGGTTCGCTTTTGCGGGTTTTAAAGCATTTTTTATCAGAATAGATACACTGTTGAGAGTCAAGAATAGCTTGCCATTCTTCGCGATCGCGGTCTGACTCAGTTGAAAAGGTAAACAGTTCGAGAGGTCGCTTGGGAAAATTCATGGTAAGAGTTGAAATAAGCTAGGCTGATACTGAGATAGTCGTTCTTTTGCCACGGTCAAATATTCTGGACTCAGGTCAATTCCCAATCCCCTTCTTCCCAGCTTGACGGCGGTCAAAATTGCGGTTCCGGTACCCACAAACGGATCGAGCACGATTCCCCCACGCGGACAACTTGCTTTCATAGGGATTAAACACAACTCTTCTGGAAACGGTGCGAAATGCTTATCTTTTCGCCACCGATCTTCAGGTAAAATATCCCAAACATCTGCGGGTTTACTGCCTTTTCCGTGATAGGGCAAGATATAAAATCCTTTTTTCTTCAGCTCTAACGCGCGTCCCGAGACTTCTACCGCGTCGGAGTGAGTCGTTCTTTGTTGCCCTCTAATCACCATTCTAAAATCAAACCATTTTCCTTCTTTTACTTTTTCTAACGCATTATCCAGTGCTTGTAATGCATTCGCTTTTTCAAGTTTATCTAATTCCGAGGTTCGGTTGATTTGTCTTCGATAATTGACGCCACTCACTCCCGTCGCTGTCACGACTTGCCCGTTTTTTTTGACCCGAGATGATTTGGCGGTTTTTCTAATGGCATCTACGTCATAGTAATACTTGGGCTGTTTGACTAAATGAAAGAGGTATTCATGCACCGTTCTGAGCTTATCTTTAGAATTATCCGGACTGCCTTTTATTTTATGCCAAATTACATCATTTCTCAGAATCCATCCTTGGGTATCTTGTAAAGCAATGGCGATTCTCCACGGTATGCCTTGCAAGTTCTTGTGGCGATAAGTATCGCCAAGGTTCAACCAACAAGACCCTTCGGGTTTGAGAATGCGCTTGACTTCGGCGAAAACTTGCAGCAAGTTGTCAATATAGTCCGATAATGAGGGTTCGTTTCCGATGGAATGGGGATGGGTATATTTCCGTTGCTGCCAATAGGGCGGGCTAGTGATTGTCATGTCAATACTTTCTGAGGGAATGTCTTTGAGAATATCCAAAGCATTTCCCGAGAGGAGCAAATATTGCTGGCTACTCTTCCCTGCTAAAAACTCTGGAATTCTATTGCTGTTTGGCTGTGAGTTTGCAGTATCCATTGCGATTTTCTACTTTTTAAATCCACCGCGATCGCCGTTACCCGGTCTTTCTCCAATCCGGGGGAGGGGCAAAACCAATCGGTATCGGTATCGGTATCCTTCGCACATCGGCGGCGATATCGGGCAATTAGGTCATAATCGCGCCGCCGAGTAACCTTTGATAGCGATTCTCTAATTCCACTTTCAACAGGGGCCATCGGTCTAACGTGGCATCTTTGGCGATCGCCTTTTCTGCTGCATCCCGGGCCAACACCAAAATCTCTTGGTCTTCCACCAAACTCGCGAGGGCAAAATCGGGCAATCCAGACTGGCGAGTTCCGAGAACCTGTCCCGGTCCGCGCAGGCGCATATCCATTTCCGCAATCAAAAACCCATCTTGCGACTGTTCCATCACATTCAGTCGCTGACGGGCATCGGAAGTCGCTTTCGGATGGGTCATTAATATACAATAAGATTTATCCGCCCCCCGTCCCACTCTTCCGCGCAATTGGTGCAACTGAGACAATCCAAATCGTTCGGCATTTTCGATTAACATAACCGTTGCATTCGGTACGTCTACCCCCACTTCCACCACGGTAGTAGACACGATAATTTGAGTTTCTCCATCACGAAAGCTGCCGATCGCCGCTTCTTTTTCCGCAGAACTCATTCGTCCGTGTAGCAGTCCCACCGTAAATTCGGGAAACACCACATCCTGTAATCTTTGATATTCTTCAATTGCGGATTTTAAATCTAATTTTTCCGATTCTTCAATTAACGGTAATACTACATAAACTTGACGTCCTTGGGCCACTTCGCGGCGGATGAGTTCGTAGGCTTGTTTTCGGTCTTTTCCGGATAAAACGCTGGTTTGAATGCCTTGTCTGCCCGGGGGCAATTCATCAATTTGACTGACATCTAAATCCCCATGTAAAGTCAGGGCGAGGGTGCGAGGAATGGGGGTTGCGGTCATGGTCATCACGTGGGGCGCTTCGCCTTTTTGCTGCAATTTGGCGCGCTGTCCCACGCCGAAGCGATGTTGTTCGTCGATGACAATTAATCCTAATTTATGGAAGTTTACCGGGTCTTGAATTAAGGCGTGGGTTCCGACTAAAACGGGCAATTCTCCGGTTTCTAATTGGGGTAATATTTGCTTGCGTTTGGCGGTTTTGGTCGAACCGGTGAGCAACTCTACGGGAAGGTGCAGGAGATTAAACCAACTGACTAACTTTTTATAATGCTGTTCGGCGAGGACTTCGGTAGGTGCCATCAGTGCGGCTTGATAGCCGGCTTGAATGGCGGCTAACATGGCGACCACGGCGACCACGGTTTTCCCGGCTCCCACATCACCTTGTATAAGTCTGTTCATGGGTTCCGGTTTTGCCAAATCGGCGATAATTTCCCCAATGACTCGCTGTTGGGCGTTTGTGAGCTTAAAGGGCAGTAGTTGATAAAAATTCTCGATAAGTTCCCCTTGTGCGGCTAACACGGCGCTGGTTTGAGCTTGCTTCTGTCCCTGGCGACGATGCAACAGTCCGAGTTGCAGGTAGAAAAATTCATCGAACACCAGGCGGCGACGGGCTTCTTCACACATCGTGCGGTCTTCGGGGAAGTGAATTTGCGCGATCGCGGTGGGTAATTCCAGCAAGCCATATTTTTCGCGCAGTTTGGCGGGTAGGGGGTCGGGCAACAATTCGGTGGCGGGTAGGGCGGATTTGACGGCTTTCCTCACTAAGTCGGCACTCACACCTTCGGTGAGAGAATAAACCGGCACAACTCGTCCCACATTCATGGAGGCGATCGTGCTTCCATCGTCTAGCACTTCCAGTTGCGGGTTATCCAGGGAAATGCCGTATTTGCTTTTTTTCACTAACCCGGAGGCGGCGACGATCGCCCCGATGGGATACATTCGCTTTTGCATTTCTTGCCACCCGCGAGAACTGTGACGACCGGCAAAAAATCGACTAAGCTTGATTTGACCGGTATTATCTTTCAATACTACATTGAGAATGCTTAATTTCTTATTGCGCGGACTGGTAAAGCAATCGCAGCGCTTGACTTTCCCAACCACGGTTACGGTTTCCCCAGGTTCGAGTTCCTTGATGTTCGCCTGACGGGCATAGTCGATATGGTCGCGGGGGAAATAATAAAGCACGTCGTATAGGGTGTACAATCCCAATTTCCCCAGGCGGGCGGCGTTGCGCGGTCCGACCAGTTGGGTCAATCCTCCGTCTAAGGAGAGATTGGCGGCTGTGCCGTTATCGCTAGCGGATGTGGCTTTTATCGGTTGCGCGACGGGTGCTTGGGAGTCGGCGACGAGTCGGTGTTGTCGGGGTTTTCTCCCTTCGGAATTTCTCGAGGTGCGATCGCTACTGCAGACTCGTTCCATATCTAGCAGAAACTTCCGCGCATCGGTGACTAATTCCTCTCGCTGCTGCTGAGTGAGCTGGGCATAACTGCCAAATTGCGCCGCCATCGATTGCCATCGCCGCAGGTCCGCTGAGAGCAAATTCCCGGGCGGCGCTTCTAAGCTCACCTGGAGAAATTCGCTAAAGCGATATTCGTTTCCTTGCAGGTCGGTATATCCCCGCTGTGCCTCGACGGACAAGGCTTTTTGCAGTCGCACCCAATCTGGTAATTCTGTTGCCACGGTTTCCCCCTACAGATTTATTTTTCCTGCCCAACTGGCGCGCCACGCCCCTTCGGCTTGGGCGACGACCAGTTCTCGTTGTGTTTGCTGATAGTCTCGTTTGAGTGAATTTAATCCGCTCGAAAGTTTCCGAAGTTCCCCGCGCAGGGTACTGAGTTTCGGATCGGCAAATTCAATATCGGATAACCGCATGTGAATTGCCATAATATGAATCGGCCCTTTCGCTAATGCCGCTAAGCCTTTAATTCCTTGCAAATCTTCTGGCGTTTCGGTTTGAATGGTCATGTCGATTACATTAGGCGGTCCGGCCATTGCTGCGTCGGAGTTGGGAACTTTGGCGGCTGCTTCTAAAAACATTTCTGGCAAGTCCTGGGAAAGGATACCTTCTTGGTGAAGCAAGCGATTCGTTTGGCGGGAGACTTGTTGCAATACACGCACAATAGCAGATTCTACCTTAACAAGCCACTGGTCTAAACGCTCTGGGTCTTCGATCGCTTTGCTGTCGGTAACGGCGATCGCCTCGGATTCCTCTTCCTCGCTTTCTATCTGTTCGCCCATCTCTATTTCTTCTGACTCGCTTTCTATCTGTTCGCCCATCTCTATCTCTTCTGACTCGGATGGGAAATTTTCCGCCTTAGCGGTTTCTTCTTCGGCACCGACCTGTTCGAGCAAGTTTCCAAGTTCTTCTTGCGATCGATTGCCTATCTGGCGCAGCTTCTCTTGTAGTTGCTGTTTTCTCGAGAAGCTCAACCCGAGAAAATTTTCTGGATAGCCTTGGGTACAAATATGGTAAGTCGCCAAAATGAGCTGCTGGCGCATGGCTTGTCCGAGGACGGCGAGATAATCTCGATACGCCCCATCGAACCGTTCCGCCAGATCCTTTGACGCCTTCTGGAGTTTTGCAATGTCTCGTTCTATGCGATCGATGGATCTCGCCATAGCTTTTTTTCTCTGCTTTGGAGATCGACTATTCTTTCTACATAATTCGGGTTTTTCATACTATAGCATTTTTCATTTTCATCCAGTATGACCCCGATTTTTTCCCAACCCTTGAGGTATTTGAATCCCCAACCCCCTCCACCACTCCCCCGGAGAAGAACTGCGATAAAGAAAAGACAGGTCATCAAGTTTTTTTGACCTGTCTTTCTGACAGTTCTGCCATTTTCCCTGGGAAAGAAAAGACAGGTCATCGTTTTTTTTTGACCTGTCTTTCTGACAGTTCTGCCATTTTCGCCCCCGTGGAAAAATTGAGCCTGGGTAATGGTTATCCTGGGGCAGATCTTCGCTTACCGTTACTCATTCCCAACTGGGGGTAAGTCTCCGGAAAAATACGCGCGGGGTCTGATTACTTACCCTCAATTTGCGCGGCGACTTCATCCGCCAAATTCGATTCTTCTTTCTCAATCCCTTCCCCGAGCACGAAGCGGATGAAGCGCCGAATTTGAATGTTTTCCCCTAACTGGGCGATCGCTTGCTTGACTAACTCCGCCACCGTAATATCCTGATTCCGAATGTAGGGCTGATCCATCAAAGATATCTCTTTCAAACGCTTATCAATTCGCCCTTGAACGATTTTTTCTCTGATGTTCTCTGGCTTGGAGGCTAAATCTTCTCGCCCCATCTCGATCGCCTTTTCTTTCTCCACCATGTCCGAGGGAATCTCGTCCACGCTGACGTATTCCACGTTCGGACAAGCCGCAATTTGCATAGCCACATTGCGAACTAAGGTCTGAAACTCTTCGCGACGCGCCACAAAGTCAGTTTCGCAGTTCACTTCCACCAGGACGCCAATCCGCCCCCCAGTGTGAATGTAGCTATCCACTAGCCCTTCTGCTGCGACGCGACCGGCTTTTTTCTCCGCTGAGGTAATTCCCTTTTGTCGCAGCCACTCCATCGCTTTGGTGGAGTCACCATCGCTTTCCTGAAGTGCTTTTTTGCAGTCCATCATGCCTGCGCCTGTCTTTTCGCGCAGCTCTTTGACCAGTTTTGCAGATATGTCCGCCATTTTGCCTTCGTTACCCTATGGATTTACAATTTCCCCGAATCCTAACTCCGGGGTGTTCGCCATCTGCTTTAGCCAAGCAACAGAAGCATCTCTTTGAAATACTACAACATCGGCTCAGCTTCAATTTTTCATCCCTGCTCGCTTCTCCCTCTTCGGCTAGAGTGGAGACCTCGGTCTGGTCTCTACTCTAGCTCGAGAGATGCGTTCGCTTACTGGATTCGCGATCGCCGATTATTCCTCGGTGTCCTCATCCTCTTGTTCGTCTTCGGAGTACATCGCCTCTTCGTCGTACTCGTACTCCCCTTCGTAATCGTCGTAGCCTCCGTCATCCTCGCTCTCGGCGGCGGGCTGTCCGTGACGACCTTCGTAAATCGCATCGGCTAATTTACCCACAATTAGCTTGATCGACCGGATCGCATCGTCGTTCGCCGGAATCGGAATGTCCGCTACGTCGGGATCGCAGTTCGTATCCAACAACGAAACGATCGGCAAGTCTAGTTTCAAGCACTCCTGTACCGCGTTGTACTCCCGCCGTTGATCCACAATCACCACGATGTCGGGCACTTTCCGCATGTTTTTGATGCCGCCTAAATATTTCTGTAGCTTCTCGAGTTCGCGGCGCAACATCGCTCCCTCTTTCTTCGGACGCATTGCCAGCGCCCCGCTCTCTTCCATGCGCTCTAGTTCTTTCAGGCGCTCGACTCGGGTCTTGATGGTGGTCCAGTTGGTCAGCATTCCCCCCAACCACCGTTGGTTGATGTAAAATGCCCCGCACCGCGCTGCTTCTTGCGCCACAATGCCGGCAGCTTGCCGTTTTGTGCCCACAAACAACACTTTTTCCCCTTTCTCTGCGGTGGTTCTCATGTAGTCGTAGGCTTCTTCCATCAACTGCGCGGTCTGCACTAGGTCGATGATGTGAACGCCGTTGCGATCGGTGAATATATACCGATCCATTTTCGGATTCCAACGCCGGGTCTGGTGCCCAAAGTGAACGCCGGATTCCAATAAGTCGGCCAATGAAACAACTGGCATTTTTTTCTCCTAATTCGGGTTAATCCTCCATCCGAGGGGATCTCTGGCAACGGCTTCGCTGCTAGAAACACCCGAACTCTCGGATGTGCGAGATTAGACAACTTTACTAGGGTAACACAACTCTCCCCTTTTTTCTTCCCCCGCTTCGGATTTTTCTCCCCCAACCGCCAAACCTCCATTTGGCGGCTGTTTTCTGCCCTCGGTTGCCCTCCCTTCTCTCCCCTACTGGCTGGGTCTGTGCTCCGCCCCTCTCTCCCAGACTCTCTACCGCTTTCTCCCTCCAAGCGTTATCCCCTCAGTTATTCTCTCTTTTCCTTCTTGCAAAATTCTCGACTTTCCCCCTAAAAATTCCCCTCCCTACCCTTGCCTTTTCCCCTGCATTTCCCCATAGGCTTCGTAAACCGCTTTCACGTTATACCAATTTAAAAATAGTCTCGATAACTCCTGCGCCCATTGCCCTTTCTCTCTCTCGATTAACCATTGCAATATCCCCGCCATTGTCCGTTCGTTCAATCTTCCCCCCACGGACAGTATCCCCCACAATATTCGGTGCAATAGGGTCATCTGAATCATCATCCTGACTTCCCAATTCGGATGCTTTTGATAAAACACTACTCCCATCCTCCCCCGCTGCTTTTCTCGCTCGATCGCCCGGGGCAAATCTTCTAAGGAAAATGCCGGATGCCAGTGATATCCTACCGCTTCGGGACATTTCACCAGTTTTAAGTTCAGCTTCTTTAACCTCACCCCTAACTCTAAATCCTCCCAGCCATATTCGCAAAACTCTGGGTCGAATCCCCCAGCTTTCTCTAACCACTTGCGCGCGATCGCCACATTCCCCGTGGCAAAATATGCCGCCGAAAAATCCGTGATTTTGTACGCCTCTTCTGTGGGATGCTCGAAGTTATTGGTGTTGATGACTCTCCCATAGGTAAATAGCCGATCGCTTCCCCTCTTTACCTCCCCTTTCCGCAATCCCTCCCCATGCGCTACGAGAAAATTCTCCGTCACTACTAAATCGCTGTCGATAAACACGATTATCTCTCCTCTGGCTTTTTCTACCCCGAGGTTCCTCGCCGCCGCAGGCCCTTGGTGCCTTTGCTCAAACCAGCGTAAATGCTTCCATCTCCCTTCATTCTCTCTTAACCACTCTACCGTTCCATCCCTGGAACCATCATCCACAACGATGATTTCATAGCCGACTATTCCCCTGTCTTTCGGAATTCTCTGCCTTTCTAATGCCTCGATACATTTCTCTAAAATCAATCGGCGATTGTATGTGGGAATAATGACGCTGAAAAACACTTATTTCCCTCTCACAGCAGTTGCAATTTTGGCCTGTCTGGGGTTGACGCTTACCCCGGTTTTGGGAATGCGATGATTCTACCATCTTCCCTCTGGGGCGATCGCTCTTCCTCTCCCTCCTCCCCTTCTATGCACAGTTTTGTCTTTTTGTCAAACTCTAATTGCCAATTGGCGATTAGCCATCCAAAAAATTGTGCGTCGAGAGAGCAGCCCGATCGCCGTTTCCTCCCGCTTCTGTCTGGCGATCGCACGAACTTATTAGGGTTACAGCCTCCCTCTACCGCCTATTTTTTCGTTTAGTCATAATAAGCCCATTATTTTTTTCTAGTATAGCCCTCAAACCCCCAGAATTGCGTGCGATTTTTCACCCTTTTTTGCCCTAACACTCGGCCAAAAATTTTTAATTTTAAAACAAAAGCGTAAATTGCATAATTAAAATTAATCTAAAAGCCGAAAATCGTCGAAAAGTTGGCAACTGTTAAATTGCAGATTCATAATTATAGGCAACCGAAGCAATGACCAATAGCGATCGCGCTTTTTCGATGTAAGGAGTGAGTGAGTCGGGTGGGTTGGCTCCCCACAGGCAGATAGTCATGTGCAAACCCCTCGGCAATGCCCACCCTACAGCGAGTCAAAAAAGGAATGAGGCGGGTTTGTCTTATACCAAAGGGTGACGGCGCAAGAGAATTAGAGCCAAACCAGACAGGGCAGCGATCGCCAGCCATGCCACCGCCAATCCCACCACCTCAGCCAAAAACAGCTCGGTGCGATCGCGCAGAACGCCCCCCACCACCCAGCCACAGGGCAATCCGACCGCCCAGCTCATCGCAGAGGCCAGAATCCACCATGCCGCCTGGGAGAAGTAGCGCCGCCACACCAGCCATTGTCCCAACCCCAAAAACGCCCCCACCATTGCGCCATCCAAACAACCGTAAAAAATCCGGATGCCCAGCAATTCCGTGCGCGGCGCAATCCAGCCTAACGCCCCCAGACCACTCCCGCCAATGAATGCCCAACTCAGCAGGGTGGCCAGTATCCACCATCCCATCCGATAAAATTGTTGGCGTAAAACTAGCCATTGCACCAAGGCGATCGCCGCGCCACCCATTGCTCCGTCCAGGGCACCGATATAGGGTCTCACCCCCACTTCCACAAACAGCAAACTGAGTAAAAAACCCACCCCGGTGCCGAATACCCACTGCACCCAAAAACCACAATCATTTTTCATCGGTTGGATTGGCCAATAGTTCACCGAAAAATTAGCGCCCTGCAATCCAGAAAGTACGGGGTTACGGTGGCAATGCACCAGGTAAGACTATAGTCTATTTTCACCCTGTAATGCAAGGGTTTGGCGGAAATTTCTCCTAGAGTCCCTGTGGTTTTAATCAGACAGACTTGAAGCTGGCTTGCTGTACCGAATGAGTGACTCGGGGGCAAAGACTGGGTATGCCAACGCGATTTCTACCCCCCAACGCGAGCAATATTATCCTTCACCTTAACTTCCCGGAGAAGCCAACAATTTGCCAAAAGCTTGGCGACGGACTTGGGGCGATTCTGGGGTCAGGTAACTCCATAAGGTTTCCCAGTAGAAAAACGAGAAGCCATCAAATCCGCGATCGCGCACTACCTGCACCTGCTGTTGGATTTCTTCCATCGTCACCGGATTGGTTAAAGTTCCGCTTAAAATTCCAATGCCCACCGGAATTCTCCGCCGCGCCATCTGTAGCGATCGCCGGTCTAACTCTGCGGTAAAATCGCTCAATTTATCCCGATAAACCTGCAAAATCAACTCATCTACCCACCCTTCATCTACCCACCTTTGCCAATCTTGAAGATAGTGGCGATAGGCAAATCCTTGGGGATTGGGCGATAAAGACACCACGCACTCGGGTTTAATGCGTTTTACTTCTCGATAAACCCTTGCCATAAATTCGCTGAGTTTATTCGCCCGCCATCTCATCCATTCCGCATTCAAGTAATCTTTCGGTGGCGGATTCCCCTGATGTTCCTCTCGATAAAGCTTCACCGTCAATAAATCGTACCCTAACTCCACTGGCATGGCAAAATGGTCATCCAGTTGAATCCCATCTACGTCATAGTTTTGCACCACTTCTTTAATTAAATCGAGGATAAACTGCTGCACTTGCGGATGCAACGGATTCAACCAAAGATTGTGGGATGCTATTCCCGGTAGCGGTTGGGCAACTTGGGAGAAATTCTCCTCTTCCCCGTCAGTGTTGGGATTCACATTAGCTTCAGTTAGCCATCCGGGATGCTGCTTGGCAAATTGAGAATTAGCCGGAACCATAAATCCATATTCAAACCAAGGCATCACCGTCAATCCTCGGCGATGACTCAGATTAATTATTTCCGGTAAAATATCTCGCCCAAACCGGGCAAACTGCAACCAATTGTCTTGGTATCGCCCTATTGCTTGATTCGCAACTTGACTGCGGTAAAACGTATGTCCCCGATTCCAGACTACTGGGTAAATGCGATTAAAATTCTGTTGGGAGAGTTGGTGAATGGCCCGATTTATTCCCCAAGGAGCAAATAAAACGCTACTGCCCACATTGGCTATCCAAACGCCGCGAATTTCCGAATAATTTCCCACGGATGGTGTCGGGTTGGATCTTGGCATAAGCGGAAATAAAAATAAGGCGATCGCCACCACAACGCTGCCAACGATTCCCCAATTTAGTGGTTTATTTTTGCCAAGTTTCATTATCCTACTTATGAAGTCTTTTAGTGTTATTGTTATTTACCTTATTCCTCGTTTACAGCTTCGCTGGTTAACCCAAAAAACTTCCTTAAATTCAACCGAAACAATCTCCTCTACCTATAGTTGTCCGGGGAAGCTATTCCCGCGAACACTCCCTGAAATCCTAACGCGAATTATCCGGTGCAAAGAGAGAGTGAAAAACCTGGCGGCGCTTTTTGGGCGAGTCAGGGATGACAGACCCCCACAAGCTTTCCCAATAAAAGAATGCAAAGCCATCAAAGCCGAGTTCGCGAGCAATTTTGACCCGTTTTTTAACCTCAGAGATAGAAATAGGGCGTTTCATTGTACCGCTTAAAATGCCGACCTCAACCCGGGTGAAATTGCGGGCATACCAGACAGTGGAGATGAGTAATTCTTGGTGGAAGCGATATAGGCGATCGTGATAGACTTGCAAAATTAATTCATCAATCCATCCCGATTCTACCCAGGTTAGCCAATCTTGCAGGTAATGGCGATAGGCAAAACTTTGGGAATGCGCCGCCAGCGAAATAGGACAATCGGGTTTAACAAATTTGACGACTTGAAAAATGCGCTGCATGAAGTCCGTGATTTTTGCTGCCCGCCAGCGTATCCACTCGGAATTGTAAGGATTGTTGGGGGGCGGATATCCCCAGTGTTCTTGGCGGTACAGTTCTATGGTAAAAGGGTCATATCCTAACTCCACGGGCAATCCAAAATTATCGTCAAATTGAATGCCATCGACGTTATAATTGAGAATTACTTCAACGATTAAACTGAGAAGGAAATTTTGCACCTCTGGGTGCAGGGGGTTGAGCCAAACCTGTTGGATGGTGAAGGGATTATCGAGAAGTTCGGATTTGAGTTCGTCTTCTTGCAAATTTTCGCTGCGATCGCGGTGCTGCGTTATCCAGTCCGGATGACGCTTAACCAGTTCGGAATTCTTCGGTGCCATAAACCCATATTCAAACCATGCCAAAACGTTCAAATTTTGCTGATGTCCTTCTTGGATAATGCGGTGCAAAATATCTTCGCCATCCTGCATCAATGCGAGCAATACATCTTGCGATCGCCCAGTTTCGCGTTGGGAAACGGAACTGGGATAAAAGGTTTGTCCGCGATTCCAAACCACCGGATAAACTGTGGTAAAATGATGTTGCGATAGTTCGTCCAATGCCCGCGTCACTGCGCCGGGAACAAACAACACATCGCTGCTAACATTGGTCAGCCACACCCCCCGCGTTTCAGTTAGGGGAGTCGCCGATTGAGAAACGGCTACAGAGAAAACAGGAAAAATCGCCACGGCGATCGCTACCACCCCACCCACGATTCGATTTAAGCATCTGCGAGCATTCCGGTTCATTATATGCAGATAGTCCACTTGAGAGAAAATTACAACCTCCGTTCTCGGGGCGAGTTCCGTCACCAGTTCCCAGAGTCACAGACAATTTACACGAAAGCGCCCCATCAGTGGTTAATTTTTGTTAAGATTAACGCGACAACCGCCAACGCCAGACGGATAAACCACCGTGCAGATGCCCTAACCTGCGTCTGTTCCTCTGATTCCGTCGCCGAAGATGCCCTTGTTGTTCCACTTACCTGGGAGTAATTGAATGCTACGACTCGAACATATCAGTAAAATTTACCCGACTGGGGAAGTTCTCAAAGATGTCACCTGGGAAGTTAAACCTGGCGATCGCATCGGCTTAGTCGGCGTCAATGGGGCGGGCAAATCCACCCAACTGAAAATTATTGCCGGCGAAATCGAACCTACCGCCGGCGAAGTCATTCGTCCCGCCAACCTGCACATTGCCTACCTCACCCAAGAATTCGAGGTGGATCCGGCACGCACGGTCCGCGAAGAATTTTGGACCGTATTTCAAGAAGCAAACCACGTGCAACACCAATTGCACGAGGTACAACAGCAAATGGAAACCGCCTCCCCAGAGCAACTCGATAAACTCATTCATAAATTAGATAAGCTACAGCGTAAATTTGAAGCCTTAGACGGTTATACTTTAGACGCCCAAATCGAAAAAATATTACCCGAAATGGGCTTTACCCCCGAAGATGGCGATCGCCTCGTCAGCGCCTTTAGCGGCGGGTGGCAAATGCGGATGAGTTTGGGTAAAATTCTTCTGCAAAATCCCGATATATTGCTCCTCGACGAACCCACCAACCACCTGGACTTAGAAACCATCGAATGGTTGGAAACCTATCTCAAAGGGCTAACCACCCCAATGGTTATTGTCTCCCACGATCGCGAATTCCTCGATCGCCTTTGCACCCAAATCGTGGAAACCGAACGCGGCATCTCCACCACCTACCTAGGCAACTATTCCGCCTATTTAGAACAAAAATCCCTCAACCAAGAAGCTCAACTCACCGCCTACGAACGTCAGCAAAAAGAAATCGCCCAACAACAAGCATTTGTCGATCGCTTCCGCGCCAGCGCCACCCGCAGTACCCAAGCAAAAAGCCGCGAAAAACAACTGGACAAAATCGACCGCATCGAAGCCCCAACAGCAAATTTAAAAAGCCTGCGCTTCCAATTTCCTCCCTCCCCGCGTAGCGGGCGCGAAGTAGTCAATATTAAAGATTTAGTCCAGATTTACGATGACAAAATTCTGTTCTTAGGCGCAGAATTGCTCGTAGAACGCGGCGATCGCATCGCCTTCCTCGGACCGAATGGTTGCGGAAAATCTACCCTCCTGCGAATGATGATGGGCATGGAAAAACCCAGCGAAGGTATCATCGAACTGGGCAAACATAACGTCATCCCCGGCTATTTCGAGCAAAACCAAGCTGAAGCATTAGAACTTACCAAAACCGTCATGGATACTATCCACGACGAAGTACCCGACTGGAAAAACGAAGAAGTTCGCACCTTATTAGGTCGCTTCCTCTTTAGTGGCGAAACTGTCTTTAAACAAATCGCCGCCCTCAGTGGTGGAGAAAAAGCTCGCGTCGCTTTGGCTAAAATGCTGCTTCGTCCCGCCAATTTACTCTTATTAGACGAACCCACTAACCATCTGGATATTCCCGCCAAAGAAATGCTCGAAGAAGCATTGCAAAATTACGATGGAACCGTGATTATCGTCTCCCACGACCGCTATTTTATCTCCAAAGTAGCTAACAAAATTGTCGAAATTCGTGACGGCGAATTTCGCTCCTATCTCGGCGACTATCACTATTATTTAGATAAAATTGCCGAAGAAAAAGAGCAGGAACGTCAAGCTAAAATCGCCGCCGCTAAAGCTGCTAAAAAAGCCGCCAAAAAAGCTAAAGCCGCCGCTAAAGGTAAATAGAAAAGCGGCGATTAAAATCGCGCCTAGACAGGTTAAGTCCGCATGACAAGGACTAATCCTTTTAACTCGTTCCCCCCTGGGGGGAACGCCCTCAAAAAGGTGGGGGATTAAAATCGCGCCTCCGCAAGCTTTAGCTTAGCCATTCCCCCTGACTACCGCCCTCATCACAGGTGATTTGGGAGAAACTTCAAAGGAACGATAGAGGCGATCGCCTCTCCCAAATAACGGCTAAGTCTGACACCGATTCGGCGAACGCGGCAGCACTTCAAACGCGATCGCTCACCGTCAAACCCCACCGCCCCAATTCCCACGATGCCGCTGCAATCTTTGAGCAATCTCAGCTAAAGCCATCGCCTGGTTTGCCTGGAGACCTACTGCCCTGAAACGCTTCACAACTGGGACGTGCAGAAATTTAACAAAATATTAAAGATTTTATATCACCTGTTCTGGTTATAGTAAAAAAATGACACAATCCACCTTGCAAGCATCCGAACTCATCCGGGCACTGCGCGAACGGCTGGGACTCTCCCAGGAAAAGCTCGCCGTTCGGTTGGGCGTGTCGTTCCAGACGGTTAACCGCTGGGAGAAGGGGCGCGTCACTCCGTCGCCGATGGCGATTAAGCCGATCGAGTTGCAACTGCGGCAGATGGGAGACAGAGGGGCTGATTTGTTGGAGGTGTATTTTAGGGATTAGCTGCAAGATTGGAGTGCGATACCAGTAAGTTAAGGAATCTGAACCGATGTCCAGAGGCAAGAAATCGAAACAGCCCAAGGAAGTGAAGAATTACAACCATGCTCACTGGGGTATCAAAAATCAGATCCACTGCTTTAACTGATTTAGGACGGCTACAATAAAAAGCAAATTAATGCTCTAACCTTGTAGATTTACATTAATAGAGGAAGCTAAAGATGAAACACCATCACAAAGCCGAAATCGATAGAAGATTAGACGATACTTTAAGAAAGCTTTCAGAAACAAAATTAATAGATAAAATTGAAGTTGATGAAAAGACACGACAAGTTATTCAACAATTAGGAGAATCCTTAAAACAACTTGGAAAAGACTTAAAAGAAAATGGATTATTAGGATCGGGTGTTAATAATTTAGCCAATGAAATGGCTTCATGTGTAAAGAAATTGTCAGGAGTCATCGAGAAATTTTTTGAAATTTTTACCGAAATTTCTAAAAATGCTTGGTCAAACATATTAATGGCAGCAAGCAGTGGTTCTTCATTAGCTAAAGCTAATGGCCAAAAACTAATTGATTTTGCTAAGACTTCAAGTAGTAAAGCGCGTATGTGGGCTAAGACTTCAACGGGTATGACGATTGTTACAGTAGCTGTGGTGATTAGTCTTGCTGGGGGGGGCTTTTATCTTTATAAAAAACACGAAAAAAAAGAACAGGAGAAAAAAATGAATTTAGAAATAGAAGAAAAAATCAATAAAATAAAACAGAAAATTTATGATTCCTATTCAAATCCAGTGGAATTTAAAAAGTATTTTACTTCGGGTCAGTTTGTTACTGAATTGTTTTCAATTAGTAACATATCTTCAGAAAAAATAGAGGAATGCAAGCAAGATGTAATCAATTATTTACAATCAATGATGCAATTTGGATTTGAATTGGGATCTGAATTGGGATTTGAGAATTCCTAAACCGATAAGCGAAACCATCCCGTAGGCTATTGCCTCGACCTCCTCGACACCGATTACGACCCGAACCCAGAACCCCTGATAAGAGCGGGAGGGGAATCGTCCCGGGATGCGATCGCCCCCAATCGTGGATCCGGTTTACCACGAAGCTGCTCGATAAGCTACTGCTACGAAAAGCCCTTCGGGCATGGCTTCACTTACCGCATTTGATGCAAGACGAAATTCTCAAAGACCTGGGCGTTATTCGGCAGCCGAATGCCATCAACTTTTATTGCATAGACACTCTATTAAGTAAGAATCTGGATCTTTGGATTAGAAAAGCTTATCGTCACGAACTAGAAAGACCCAGGTAACTTGATGTGTACTATCTTATGCTGTTGTATGTTTGGAATCAGAGCTTGTTGTAAATGATATACCTGGATAAAAAACTAAAGGAGTTTTCGTAAGCATGGAAGTATTTTTTTTGATTGTTATTTCTTTGACTTTTTTGGTCTGGTTTGCTACACAAGCCAACAAAAATGTATTCCTTAATGTTAAAACTTTTTGGGGACGTGGCAATTTAAGAATAACCAATACCAGTAAAAAAAGTCATGGTTCAAAGAGAACTAAGACAACACAATATACGAGATGTCCCCAATGTAACGTCAGAATAAAAAGAAAAAATTTGTTGTCACATCAAATATCAAAGTGTCCCAAAAGACATTTACCTCCCCCTCCCCCTTCCACTAGGTTTTAGAGTTTAGAGCGTTATAAAAAGAAGGGGAATTCTGTATTAACTCCGGTCTAACCCAGCACCTTCACCGCCCACAGGATTGATTAGAAAGTAAATCGCCTCGCCTGATAACTGTCAGTTCCGACACTTATCCGAGAAATCCGACAACCTTGCCCGAGATGCGATCGCCCCTCCAAACTCTCACCCCTAACAGTTATTAATGATTTAAAAGACTTGAGAATTTGGCAAAAAGGTATGGAAATTGCAGAAAAATGCTATTTTCTGACTAATCTTTTCCCTAAACA
>NZ_JAYFEQ010000277.1:0-9033 GCF_055795085.1 Phormidium sp. CCY1219
AAATTATTGGGGAGATGGATTGGGGGAGGCGGAGCCTCGGGAGGGACGTTCCCAGGCTGAGCCTGGGAACGAGTTAACGAGTTACGAACGAGTTACGAGTTAAATTATTGGGGAGATGGATTGGGGGAGGCGGAGCCTCGGGAGGGACGTTCCCAGGCTGAGCCTGGGAACGAGTTTTAAGAAGTTAAAAAACACATATTGTACCAGAAAAAAAGCCATGAAACGAGTCATGTTTGTCTGCAAAAGAAACTCCTGCCGTTCTCAAATGGCAGAAGGATTTGCGAAAACCATAGGAGGGGGAAAAATTGCCGCTACCAGTTCTGGACTAGAAGCGAGTCAAGTGAATCCCACGGCGGTGGAGGTGATGTCAGAAATTGGGATAGATATTAGCAACCAAACCTCAGATCCGTTAAGCGATTTTAACCCGGAAGAGTTTGATGCGGTGATTTCCCTATGCGGTTGTGGGGTGAATTTACCCGAACCTTGGGTATTGCGAGGGGTGTTTGCGGATTGGGAATTGGAAGATCCGGACGGGAAACCGTTAGAAACCTTTCGCCAAGTGCGAGATGAAATCAAAGACCGAGTAGAAAAATTAGTAGATTCTTTGACAAAAACTGGAGCAAAGGCATGAGTACCAAAGTAGAAATTTTAGGGTCGGGATGCAAAAAGTGCCACCAATTGGAAGAGAATGCCAAAAGCGCGATCGCGCTTTTGGGCATTGAGGCAGAAATAGCCCATATTACCGACCAAATTGAAATTGTCAAACGCGGCGTGATGTCCACTCCCGCTTTAGCGGTGAATGGCAAACTGGTGAGCAAAGGGAGAGTCATGTCACCCGAGGAAATCAAAGATTTATTGCAGTGAAAACCAAGGGAGAGGGGAGAGATGCGGGGAGTCAAAAAACTCGCCTTTCTCCTCGGGTAGGATTATGGGTGAATTGCCCATAAGGAAGGCAAAATGATGTTCGATCCGTTTTATCCGTTTGATTGGCTTGCGACGCAAATTGTAGAGAAACTGTTTGGGTTATCTCTAGAGTCGCATTTGGGGGCGAGCTTGCATTTCTTTTTCTATGACGTGCCCAAAGTGCTGAGCTTGCTGCTGACGATTAGTTTTGTGGTGGGAACGTTTCAGAGTTTTTTGCAACCGGAAAAAGTACGGGATTGGCTGGGGGGAAAGCGCACCGTGGTGGGGAATAGTATGGCGGCGGGGGTGGGAATTGTCACGCCATTTTGTTCCTGTTCGGCGGTACCGTTATTTATTGGATTTTTAGAAGCGGGAGTGCCGCTGGGGGTGACATTTTCCTATTTAATTTCTGCCCCGATGGTGAATGAAGTGGCGGTGATATTGTTGTGGGGGTTGTTTGGGTTGAGAGTGACGGTGATGTATATTGGGTTTGGGGTAATATTAGCGATCGCGGCGGGATATGCGATCGGTTTGCTCAAACTCGAACCCTGGGTAGAACCGTTTGTCTGGGAATTGCAGAAAATTCGGCAAAAAGAAGGGACAGAGCCAAGAGAAATTGAGGAAATAGAGTTAACCTGGAAGCAGGGATTGGAGCAAGGACAATATCAAGCCACAGAAATTGTAAAAACCGTGTGGCCTTATGTGGTGGGGGGAATTGCGATCGGGGCGGGAATTCACGGCTATGCGCCGGAAGATTTAGTCGCGCGAGTAGCGGGTGCGGGCAATCCCCTAGCAGTACCGATCGCGGTAGTGATGGGGGTACCGCTTTATGCCAATATTGCCGGCGTGTTGCCGATTACCGAGGCATTAGTCAGCAAAGGAATGGCCTTGGGAACCGTGCTATCGTTTACAATGGCGGTCACGGCTTTATCGTTACCCGAAATCGTCATTTTGCGGAAAGTGTTGCGCCCGCAATTGTTAGGGGTATTTATCGGATTGATGACAATGGGCATTGTCAGTGTGGGGTATTTGTTTAATGCCGTGCTGTAGGAATTAAGTAGGGGCAAAGGATGGTTCCGAGGAGGAACTGGGAAAACAAAATCCAGAGAATTATCGGTGTTGCGCCCTGGGGAAACGAGACATCGGATCCGACACCAACCAACCCGGGGGGGGGTGAAGCGCCAGGGAGGCGATCGCGGGGAATGGGGATCCGAGGCGTGAGAATTGTAAAATTTTTTGGAAGATTTTGCCCGAGGCATCGGTTGGATGGGGAGGAAGTTGTGGGGGCAATTGGCTCAGAATGGGGTAGGAGAGTCAGGGGAAAAAGAGGCGACGCTGTGCGGCAGAAAGCTAAGCAAATTGGCAATTTCAGCCAGAGAAGAGTAGGCAAAAATCGCCACCACACCGACACAGGGTTGTCAGGGGAAGAAGCGATGCAGAGAAACGGTGGCGAGATCGGGTCAAAAGTGCGTGGAGTGGGATAGAATCTGGCGTCGGTGGGGGAAACGGTGCTTTTAGAGGAAGTTTTGAGTTTATTAACCTTATCTTTACCGTGAAGCGGTATGCTTCAATCGTTATCCTCTCCAGTCAAACGAAAAGTTTGCGACAAACGTTATGATTTTGCGTCTCAATCCAATTAAATCTGCCCGTTTGGGTGCGTCTTTATCCGCCGCAGCGATCGCCTTGGCTTTAGGGGCTTGCAGTGGCGCACAGACCGAAGGCACCGATATGGGTGCTGACATGGGTGGGGCTGAAACCACCGACAAACTCGCCCTTGCCGAACCCGTCACCCTTAACGGTGCCGGTGCATCTTTTCCCGCCCCGATTTATCAGCGCTGGTTCCAAGATATGAATCAGCAATATCCGAACTTGCAGGTCAACTATCAGTCTGTGGGTAGTGGCGCAGGGGTGCGTCAGTTTACCGCCGGCACGGTAGATTTCGGCGCGTCTGACGTAGCGATGACCGATGAAGAACTGCAAGAAATGCAGAAAGGAGCGCTGATGCTGCCGATGACTGCGGGCAGCATCGTCCTCGCCTACAACCTCCCGGGGGTGGAAGACGGATTACAATTGCCGCGCGCAGTTTATACCGACATTCTGCTGGGGAACATTCAGAATTGGAATGACCCGCAAATTGCCGAAGTCAATCCCGATGTGAACCTGCCGGACCAACCGATTACTGTGGTTCACCGGTCTGATGGCAGCGGCACCACTGGCGTTTTCACCAAACACCTGAGCGCGATTAGCCCGGAATGGGAAAGTCAAGTCGGAGCCGGGAAAACGGTAGAATGGCCCACTGGGGTGGGGGCGAAAGGCAATGAAGGGGTGACCGCTCAGATCCAACAAACTCCCGGGGCGATCGGCTACGTGGAGTATGGCTACGCGAAAAACAACGATCTGAATGTGGCTGCGCTGGAAAATCAAGCGGGCAATTACATCATGCCGAGCGAAGAAACGGCGGCGAGTACCCTGGATGCCGTGACCCTGCCGGAAAATATGCGGGCGTTCATTACCGATCCCGAAGGGGAAAACTCTTATCCGATTGTCACCTACACTTGGCTGTTGGCCTATGAGAATTATGAGGATCCGCAAACCGCTAAAGCGGTGGAGGCGGCGATCGAATACGGTTTGACGAAAGGCCAGGAAGCGGCTTCTCAACTTGGCTACATTCCGCTGCCGCCGAGTGTCAGAGAAAAAGTGGCGGCAAAAGCCGACCAAATCAGCCCAGAATACGACATTGAAGTGAGCGAATAATTCAATTGTTGTATCCGCACCAGGACAATTCGTTCCCCGGTGCGGATGCACTCCACCAAGCAGCCCTCACTGTTTGCTGGGGTTCGCTCCCTTGTTTGCATAGGTTCGTTATGTAGATTTGTCGAGAATGACTACACCAACTGAATTTCAAGATGCGCCCAGACAGCTCGAACCGCGCCAGAAAACGGAAAGAACCCTCGATAGCGGTTTTGTGTGGCTGACGCGCATTTTTGCCCTGTCTGTGGCGGGGGTGTTAATTTGGACGATCGTCGAGGTGGCGATCGAGTCGGTGCCGGCAATCCGCGAGTTCGGGTTGAGTTTTGTCACCCAAAGCGCCTGGAACCCGGTGAACCAGGAATATGGGGCGCTGCCGATGGTTTATGGCACTTTGGTGTCATCGGCGATCGCGTTATTGCTTGCCGTGCCCCTCGGGGTCGGTACGGCTATCTTTTTAACGGAAGATTTCATTCCCAAATCCATTCGCACCGTGCTGGTCTTTATGGTGGAACTGTTAGCCGCCATCCCGAGCGTGGTCTACGGGTTGTGGGGCATCTTTGTGCTCATTCCCCTGCTGCTGCCGCTGGAACAGTTTCTTTACCAAAATTTTAGCTGGATTCCCCTGTTTTCAACCCCGCCGGTCGGACCGGGAATGTTGCCTGCCGGAATCATTTTGACGATTATGATTTTGCCGATTATTACGGCAATCTCGCGCGATTCGATGGCTTCTTTACCCCCGGATCTGCGCCAAGCTTCCCTGGGACTGGGGGCGACTCGCTGGGAAACTATCTTTCGCGTCTTGGTTCCGGCAGCGTTTTCCGGCATTGTCGGCGGCATCATGTTGGGATTGGGTCGCGCAATGGGAGAAACGATGGCGGTGACGATGCTGATCGGCAATTCCAATGATTTGAATTTTTCCCTGCTCGCCCCGGCGAATACGATCGCCTCTCTGCTGGCGAACCAATTTGCGGAAGCCTCTGGGCTGCAAGTGGCGGCGCTGATGTATGCGGGTCTGATTCTGTTTGTCCTGACTTTAGTTGTCAATGTCTGCGCTGAAGCGATCGTTCGCCAAGTCAAGAAGTTCTAGCACTGCGAAAGGTTCCCCCAATCTCTGCGAAAGTCTGCTCTATGTCGAATCGATTTGAAGAACAACAAGAACAGTTTACTGCGTCTACCACAAGCGGCGGTCTGACTCGCAATTACCAAAGCGGGCGATCGGTGTTTGGTCTGGCGATGACCATCATCTCGGGTGCCTGTTTGCTCGTCACGCTCCTGCCTTTGTTCGCCGTAATGATTTACGTTCTGATTAAGGGATTTAGTCGCCTTAATTTGGATTTGTTTACCCAACTGCCTCCGGCTGCGGGTACGGAAGGCGGTGGCATTGCTAATGCCATTTTAGGCACTTTAATGATGGTGGGCATCGGCGCTGCCATTAGCGTACCCATTGGGGTTTTGGGTGCGGTTTATTTGTCGGAATTCAGTTCGCCCAAGGTGGCTCGCTGGATTCGCTTTGCTACAAATGTCCTCAGTGGCGTTCCTTCGATTATTGTCGGTATCTTCGCCTACGGTATTATCGTCCTGACTACGAAGCAATTCTCGGCGTTTGCTGGGGGTGTGGCTCTGGCGGTTCTCATGTTGCCGATTGTGGTCCGCACCACGGATGAATCCCTGCAAATTGTCCCGCCAGAAATCCGCTGGGCTTCTGTGGGGGTGGGCGCTTCGGAGTACCAAACGGTGTTGCGAGTGGTTCTGCCGGCGGCTTTACCTGCAATTCTTACTGGGGTGACTTTGGCGGTGGCCCGCGCTGCTGGCGAAACGGCTCCTTTGATTTTTACCGCCCTGTTTACCTTTTTCTGGCCTCAGGGCATTTTTGAACCGGCTCCTTCCCTGGCGGTGTTGGTGTACAACTTTGCTACCACTCCCTATGAGAGTCAGCAGGAGTTAGCTTGGGCGGCTTCTTTAATTCTGGTGTTGTTGGTTCTCATTACCAGCATCCTGACTCGTTTGGCCACCCGCAAGAGCATTTACTGACCCATTGCGGTGCCAAATTCCCCCTGACAAGGCGGGGGACTCTCTGGCAAAATGGTAGAATCTGTTACAGATTGCCAAATCGCGGTATGATAGTAGAGACCTGCCATTTTTCTCAGCCAAACCCACCCGCATGAAGTTGTCAGTTTTGCCCGCTACTTAATTTCAAAAATTCCCGCATTCGATACTTCAACTGTTGCGTTGCAGGTCGAGCGTTACATTTATGTATCTGTACGTCCTGACGATTTCAGGCGATCGCACTGCTTGAAATTCCCTGTCGTTTTTAGTGGACTCTAGCTTATCAGTCCAGGTAAATTGTTATGCCATCACAACAGCCAACTGCCGATCCAAACTATTCAACTGACCAAACGACGGAAGCGATTTTACGCACGGAAAATCTCAATATCTACTACGGTGATTTTTTAGCCGTTCGGGAGGTGACAATGGATATCCCGAAAAAAAAGATCACCGGTTTTATCGGTCCGTCGGGCTGCGGTAAAAGTACCTTGATTCGCTGTTACAATCGTCTCAACGATTTGATTGATAGCTTCCATATTGATGGAAAATGCTACTATTACGACCAAAACCTGTATGACAAAGACATCGACCCGGTAGAGGTTCGGCGGCGAATTGGTATGGTTTTCCAAAAACCCAATCCTTTCCCGAAATCCATTTTTGACAATATCGCCTATGGGGCGCGCGTTAATGGGTACAAAGGTGACTTGGATGAGTTGGTGGAAAATTCCCTGCGTCGCGCAGCCCTGTGGGATGAGGTGAAAGATAAGTTAAAAACCAATGGTCTGTCTTTATCCGGGGGTCAGCAACAACGCTTGTGCATTGCCCGGGCGATCGCCATTAACCCGGAAATCGTTCTGATGGACGAACCTTGCGCCTCTCTCGACCCGATTTCCACGATTAAAGTGGAAGAATTGATGCAAGAACTAAAGGAAAATTACACCATCGTTATCGTCACCCACAACATGCAACAAGCGTCTCGGGTTTGCGACTATACGGCATTCTTTAACGCTCAAGTCTCCGACGATGGTAAGCGCTTTGGGTATTTGGTGGAGTACGATCGCACGGAAAATATTTTCCAAAATCCCAAGGAAGAAGCAACTCAACAATATGTCAGCGGGCGCTTCGGATAAGTCCTTTGACGCCCCATCGGCGTCACCCCTGACCACAACCCCGCGACTATGGCAATACCTATCTTTTGGGGGTGCATGAAATCATGGCCACTATGATGAAACTCTAACTTGATTTCCTATCAACCCACTACTTCAGTTTAATTCCCTCGGTCTTTTCTCCCGAAAACAAGGTGGTAGTTTTCCTCTGCCCTTGCTGCTTCCCGGTTCGCCGTTCGAAACCCGAACGCACCTCTAGACTTCCGGAATATCCGCAGGAAAGACCGAGTTCTCTTTGGAAAAATTTTCTCGTTGGCAATGAGTTAATTAACTCTCCCTTCTCGGGGTAGCCTTTTTGTCATGGCTGTTTTTATCCATAGCAATCTGGAAACGGGCAATGGCTTTGTTCTGTTTGACTTCAAAATAACAGATTGACAACAAATAATCCAGGCAGATAGGGACGCGCCAGAGGGTGGCGGTAGGGTCTTTCTCAGGGAAGACTCATTTTGGAATGTTTAAATAAGATAGCATGAGGGCGCATAGCATTCCTCGGAAGTGCGATCGCCTTTTCCGGTAAGGGGTTTCCCGATGCAGGGAAGCGGCGATCGCTGACAATGCTTGATGACGAATTCCTAGATGAGACTTTTACAATGATTCAAACTGCGATCGTACCCTTTCAACGCCAAGTCGGTTCTCCCCTAACCAAAAAACAAATTACCGTTTTGCAAATCAATCTCGGGAAGCGCTGTAACCTCGCTTGCACTCATTGTCACGTCGAAGCCGGACCGAAACGCACAGAAGAACTCGACCCAGAAACTTGCCACCAACTCATCCAATTGATTCAACAATTCGACCAAATTCAAACCATAGATTTAACCGGGGGTGCCCCGGAAATGAACTACGGATTTAAACCCCTGGTGGAAGCCGCCCGCGCCGCCGAAAAAGAGGTTATCGTCCGTTCTAATTTGACGATATTTTTCGAGCCGGGATATGAAGATTTACCGGAATATTTCGCCAAACATCACGTGCGGGTTGTAGCGTCTTTGCCCTGCTATTTGGAACAAAATGTGGATAAAATGCGCGGTTCTGGGGTTTATAAAGATTCCATAGAAGCGATAAAATTGCTCAATCAATTCGGCTATGGCACCGACCCGAATTTAATCCTCGATTTCGTTTACAATCCCCCAGTTCCGACATCGGCGGAACAGTTTGCTTTGCCACCACAACAGCCGAAACTAGAAGCCGCTTATAAAGACTATTTGGCGGAACATTTTGGGATTGTGTTTAACCATTTGTTGACGATTACCAATTTACCCATCGGGCGGCTGAAGTATCATCTAGAACGGAAAAACTTGCTCGAACCGTATCTGCATTTCTTGTCAGAAAACTTCAATGCATCCACGGTGGATCGTCTCATGTGCCGCGAGGAACTGTCAATCGACTATTTGGGCAATGTTTATGATTGCGATTTTAACCAAATGGAGGGAAGACCAGCAAAAACCCCGGAAGGCGAAACCCTCACGGTGGCTAAACTTCTAGAAGTCGGCAGTTTAGATGCGATCGCACAAGTGCGAACCGCTGCTTATTGCTACGGTTGTACCGCCGGCTGCGGGTCGAGCTGCGGTGGCGCTTTAGTCTAATTTCAAGCTATAACGGGGATATAATTTTTTATTGAGGTTGATATGAATTTCAGTTCATATCAATCTCGGTTCAATTCATCGAGTGAGGGAATGATGAACCCCAATCCCCTGTCATCCACTACAGTATGCGTCCGCAAGCTGAAAGTGCTGGCGGATCCCACCCGTTTGGCGGTGTTGCAAATGCTCATGGAAGGTCCCCTGCATGTGAGCGAATTGAGCGATCGCCTCGGGGTAGAACAGAGTTTGCTCTCCCATCATCTGAAGGTACTTCGCCAAACCGGTTTGGCGATCGCCCTTCGCGATGGGAAAGCCGTGTTATATTCCCTCGCCCCCGGCGTCAAACCCGATGCCAAAAATGCCCTCAATCTCGGCTGTTGTCTGCTCTCCTTTGATTGAGCAATTCCCCCGCCATTCCCTCGCCGCCGATTCAAGCAATTTCGTCGGGATTAATGCCGAGTTCTTGTAGTTTTTGTCGCAATATAGCGTTGCGTTGTCGTTGTGCATCGGCTTCTTCCTCCGGCGTCAAAACTAACTCCCCTTCTGGGGTAAAAAAGCGCAATTTCTCATCTAAAATCCCCAAATAAAGC
>NZ_JAYFEQ010000278.1:0-32746 GCF_055795085.1 Phormidium sp. CCY1219
ATATTTTTTTATTAATAAACCTTTTCCAGAGGAATTTATATCATTTTGGTATATCTGTCCTAACTCCTTCAGTACGGAAGAAATTCAGAAAATGTATTATTCTAATCATATTTTTTATCTTGCTCTGACCAAAGGAATTTTTACTGAAGAGCGGTTTAATAAAGAAATTCTTAAACCTTTGGTTGAAAAGACAAAATCATTTGCTTATTATGAACCTATTATTTTAAAATGGGCGTTTTTTAGAGAGAACACTACGCCTCAGGATCCAGAACATATCATCCCCTTTTTCAAGTCTTTTGTTACTGATTACTTTGATTTAATCAATCAAAAGACAATTAAAGTCATAGACATCAAATATTCATCTCTACAATATTATCTACAAAAAGAAAACATGGAAACAATTAAAAAGAGAAGCGTGCGAAAACAATTTGTTTACGAATATCTGATTCAACAGAAGCTAAAAAAAAGCTACCCGCAATTTAGTGGCGTGAATATCTGTAGCCAGTTTGTATTGCCCGGATACAAGCAAGCTTCTGTGTATGAAAATCATCCGAATTTTATGAAGGGATATATCGAGCTGATGACCCTAGATTTTGAAACTGTAGCCGATCGCTATTTATCTTAATTGTCATAGTTAGTCCGCCGGAATACATGTAAAAAAATGAGTCCGCGTAAGCGGACTTTGCTTGCATAGGCGCGATTTCAATCCCCCGCTGAATCGGAATCTATTCCCCCTTAGAAGCGACATTATTTTGCCGATCGAACCCCAAATATCCGCGCGGCGTAATCATCCAATTCTCATAGAAATCGGTGCTTTGATTGCCAATTAAAACTGTGCTGAGCATATCAATCGGTTCGTCCAGCATTTTATCCAAGGTAGTGAGGGTAATGGATTCATCTTCGCGATAGGCGGATCGCACGATCGCCACCGGGGTTTCTGGGGAACGAAACTGCAGAAAAATGTCGCGTGCAATAGCAATATGCTGGATGCGATTGCGCGATCGCGGATTGTAAAGCGCCACAATAAAATCCGCCTCTCCCGCTGCTTTTAACCGCTTTTCAATCCTCTCCCAAGGAGTGAGCAAATCGCTCAAACTAATCGCGCAGAAATCGTGCATCAAAGGGGTCCCTACCCGCGACGCGGCTGCTTGCAATGCACTAATTCCGGGAAACACTTGCACCCCAGGGGTTTTTCCATCCCATCCGCGATCGCGCAATTGTTCTAGCACCAATCCCGCCATCCCATAAATGCCTGCATCTCCAGAGGAAACCACCGCCACCGTTAACCCCCATTTCGCAAACCCAATCGCCACTTCAGCACGATGTCGTTCTTGAGTTATCGGTAAAGATTGCACGATTTGACCCGGACGCAACAAGGATTTAATCAAGTCGATGTACAGGGTATAACCCACCACCACATCCGCCTCGGAAATCGCAGTTTGTGCCGCCGGCGTCATCTGTGACAACGCCCCCGGACCGGTACCGACGAGCAACAGTTTCCCCTGTCGCCCCGTATATTCTATCTCCGATCGCGCGATCGCGATCGTCACCGCCCCCGGTTCCCCCTCTAAGCGGAAAATTTGCTTGGAAACCCAGAGCGAATTTCCCTTCTCCCCTCGATCGGCAGACGCAGAAGCGATCGCCTTATCCCTCTGTGCCTCACAAGCTGCGATCGCCGCCGCTTCCGCCACGCTGGGCGTCCCCACTTCTCGCGCCACCACTTCTGACGGCGTAGGAACCGCCACCGATCGCAGCACTTCTGCGCCATAGGTTCGCAAGGGCCAATTGCGCGCCTCGCACAACTGCAACAACCCCACTTCATCCCCTTTAATATCAATAGTCGCAATGCCGGCGATCGCCTCTTCTGCCAAATGATGCGATCGGCACACTTCCCGAATCCCGGTTTCGATAACCCGTTGCGAGGTGCCCCTTTCGCACCCAATCCCCACCCACAACACGCGCGGGTGCCACTGTACCTTGGGAAAGTCCGACCCCCGAGGAAGCGATCGCTGAGTCGCACTAATCCAAACCCGCGCCTTCGGGGCCGGAGTTTGCGGTTTCTCCGTTTCCGTATAGTCGGCAAATCCAAACTGGAAGGGATGCCCGGGCGGGAGTTGTTCTTGCCACAAGCTAAACCCCACTTCCTGTATCGCTTCCACCGGTCCCCCCCGGGCGATCGCCGCACTCACGCCCGTCCAATCTCCCTCACCTTTTTGCCAGCCAAACGGCACCCCCAGCACATCGATTCCCGGCAGCCCCAACCCCGTGGAAGCCCCCGTCAGCACAGGTTTCGCCCCCATTTCCAGGGCGATCGCCCGCGCCAGCCGGTCCGCCCCGCCTTGATGCCCGCTACACAGGCTAATCGCAAACTCACCCGCCTCATCCAGCACCACCACCGCCGGATCGACGGATTTGTGCTGTAACAAAGGCGCAATACAGCGCACCACTGCCCCAGTGGCGAGACAAAAGATAAACGCCCGATGCGTGAGCCACAGGGTGGCGAGATGCGCTTTCAATGACCCGGAGTAGAATTGAGCCACTGTGCCCAATTCTTCCGGGTGACTTCTTTGCAGGGATTCGGGCACAAACAGGGTAGCCCCCATCGTTTGACACAGAGTCTGCAATCGTTGGGCACCCCTCGGGGTCGTCGCGATCGCCGCGATCGGCTGAAAATCTTGGAAAATCAACGGATTCAATTTGCAATTCCTGACACTCGACCCTCTATCCTACCACGAATGGAAGCAGGGATTTTTGTCATTTGTCCTTTGTCCTTTGTCCTTTCAGGAAGTACCAGTGACCCGTGACCAGCGATCGCGGACTAATGACCAGTGACCCGTGACTAATGACCAGTGACCCGTGACCAATCCCCCTTCACAGCTCATCTGTTTGGGTTCCATGCAGGATTTCAAGCACCTCTGTTTGCGTTTTGCCTAAAATTCGAGCTAAGGGGATGATTAAGCGATCGCTGATTTCTTGTCCGGCGAAAATCTCTTTCAGATTTTGCCGAGAGACTTTATAAGTCTCGCAGAATTTGATAAACTCAGACGTACTCACCTGCAAGTCTTGTTGTCGTTCCTGCAACAGGGCAGCGATCGCGCGCGGGCCAAACCGGGGACGCTGGCACTTTTCCAGGTATTTCTCCATCAGCTCGTTGACTTTGCTTTTATCCGCGCCTCTTTGACGCAGCAAGTCCCCGCAAGCGAGTCGCAACGCTTTGCGAAGCTTTTCCTGTTCGTTGAGCATTTCTACCAGTTCCTCGGAATATTCCGGGCGGCAAAATCCCACTAGCGATCGCTCGTGCAAAATGGGAACGTAGATATCCAATCCCACTTCCCAAGGTAACGGGTCATTGATGGATGCCATGACAGCGCCTCCCACTCCAGCTCGCGTTAAAATTTTCTATGACCATACAATAGAATATCAACTCTGTTTTCCATAACGGCGATAATCTTCCCAATTTTTTCCTTAGACCCCGGGATAGAGCAGTTCTTCGCTTATGCGCCAGAAAATACTCGAGGCTGGTTGACAAAGGAACGCTGCATCGGGTACAATAAACTCGATTGGTCAGGCAGGGCTTATAAGCATTGCTTTGATTGCATAACCCCCCACCTAGAACCTTCAATTGAGTTTCACCCATGAGATCCAGTCCCCTCGATGGGGTTGAAAAGCCCCCCACCCGAAAAGAGTAGGGTCAAATCCGGTCCATCAAGCACCTAAGCAGGCTATTTTGGGGGACAATCCACCACCAGACAGGATATTATTTCCCACCCTCTGGCGCTGGAAAATAGTCGAGGCTGGTTGACAAAGGAACGTGGCATCGGGTATAGTAAACTTGATGGGTCACGCAGGGCTTATAGGCATTGCAAATATTGCATTATTGCCGATGGTTAGCGGCTATGCAAGGGAACTCCGATGATTGACCGATTCTCCTCGTCCCAGGTCACTCTCTGGAGTTGTCCTCACTCAGGAGGTGCCTTGTACTGGATTGTCGCCTTCAGTGGTTGGTAAGGGAAATCTCCGGGTTAATTCTCAAGAGAGGACCCATATTGCCCCCGGAAGAGGGGCGATTTTGGGTTTTGGAATCCCGATCCGACGGGCGAAGCCCCCTCATGGAACCGAAAGTGGGGAAATGCTCGTCTATACGATTGAGTATTTCTACCAGGGTCATCCGGATGGATGGCACAGACTGGCGAATTTTATACCAACACCAGCAAAAACATGAGGAGAACGTTATGTTTCACATATCTAGTCTCGGTGGTTTCGGCTATCAAGTCAAGGATTTTGCCGATTTAGACGGATACGTACCGGAACCGGGCGATCGCCCAAGCCATTTTAGATGGGATGAGTTCGTGGAATGGGATCGCAAAACTTGGTCGGAATTCGTAGCTCGCGCTCGGAAGAAAACCGATCGAGCCTTGCAAGGATTATCGTTGTGGCAAGATGCTTCATAATCTCTTAATCATTTTGGCGAAATTTCCCTCGCGATTCCGGGAATCTTCTTCTATAATCGAATACTTTAGTATCGTGCGAGTCCGCTAATAGCGGACTTTTTCAATTTTTTCAACGCCTAGCTCGGGCTGGAGGTTGAGTCATTTTTGTAGTTTCGATCGCTTAATTATCCAGGGTAAAATTGCACTGAAAAACTTAATGAAAGGAAAAAAAAGCGCAAAAAAAATCCACTTTCGTAAACTCTGCTACGGGCAATTTTGGGGAAGTCGGTCATTATAGAGAGACAGTAAAGCTTTCTTCAAAAATAGCCTAGCGGTAAATCACCCCTTTGGCGGAGTTGACCCGCGAATCGGGTTCGTTAGAGTGAAAGCACCCTGAGTGCGATCGCCAATTTTTATCTGGGTTAGAGATTTTTTACCTTAGCGCACAGCGGCGATCGCGGACAGCAGCGAATAACATAGGAGGAATCGTATCATGTACGAACGAAGTTTTGCAACCCTTGCGAGCCGATCGCAAACGGCTCGGTTTTTGAAAGCCCCCCCGGCGCGGAAAAATGCCGGTTGGGTGCCGATGAAGGAGACTCAAAGCAAGCGCGAGAATCCCACCTGGGTATGGGATGCGATCGTCACCCACAACCAAACCGTGGCACAGAGTCAGCTCGCCCCAGCACCCGAGCGGCAAATGGGTGTTTTTTTGGCCAAAGCGTTGCAACAGACGTTAGAAAGTGGTGGAACTGCACAAGCAGTTTACCCGCTCTTGGAAATGAATGTGGCGCAACTGAGCGATCGCCTCGGCGTGGTATTGCGGCAATCGGCGGTGTCTCTGTTGCCAGTGTTATCCCCCGAGCGCGCGGTGGAATTTGCCGGGGTTTTGGTGGATTTTGGCGGCTTGCTGTGGGAATTTCCCGGAGGCAATCGCGCGCACAACATCGAAATAGCGATCGCCTGTTGCGAAACCGCCTTGCCGATGTTGCCTTGCGACAAAGCTATCTCACAAGCCTGGGGAGAAACGCACAATAATTTGGCATTAGGTTACAGCGATCGGTATTGCGGCGATCGGATTGATAATTTATCTAGCTCCTTCGCTCACTATCAACGAGCCTCGCAAATCTTTATCCGCCAACCGTTTCCGCGACACTGGACGCGCCTGCATCGCGATCGAAATTAATTGCAGTATAACATCCGATTTAAAGTGCGATATTGCGAATTACACTTTTAATACTGGTTTGAATTTTAGAGGTGGTCATTCAAAACCGTCATATCCGGTTAGGGAACAGCACCAGCATCCGCGATGCCCCCCAGGCATCGAAGAGGGGCGACCTACCGTTCCATTTTAACCGGATCCTGCTGGAATTTCAAATTGCCGATTGATAATTAAGTTTTTGGCGGAGCGAATTTACAGCCAACAAAAAAGCGAGAATTCAGTTCTCGCTTTTTTTTCAGGAGCCATCGTAGGTCTGGCCGCTTACCACAAAACCAGGTATTTGTCAACTACACAGCCGAAGGGGTAGTAGAAGTCGAAGCGGCGAGCTGAGCCAAGCGTTCCTGCTGGTCTTGAGTAATACACGCTTGAATAATTTCCTCAATATTGCCTTCCAGAGCGCTACCCAGAGTAAAATTCTGGCTCAGACGGTGATCCGTGACCCGATTATCCTTGTAGTTATAAGTCCGAATTTTTTCCGAGCGAGCGCCGGTGCCTACTTGAGAGCGACGCATCGAAGTCACCGCTTCTTGTTGTTCGGCGAGCTTCATTTCATAGAGCTTAGCCCGGAGAATTTGCATCGCGCGCTCGCGGTTTTGGAGCTGCGATCGCTCCTCAGTACAAAAGATGCGGATTCCAGTCGGCTTGTGAAACAGATCCACCGCCGTTTCCACCTTATTCACATTTTGACCCCCAGCGCCACCGGACCGAGCCGTAGAGACCTCAATATCTTTCGGGTCAATTTCCACTTCCACATCATCCACTTCCGGCATCACCGCCACCGTTGCCGTAGAAGTATGAACCCGGCCCCCCGCTTCCGTAACCGGCACGCGCTGCACCCGATGGACCCCCGCTTCAAACTTGAGCTGGCTATAAACGCCATCCCCCTGAATTTCCAGGATTGCCTCTTTAAACCCGCCCATATCTGCTAGGGACTCGCTGAGCATTTTTACGCGCCAATTTTGGCTTTCAGCATAGCGCGAGTACATCCGCACCAGATCCCCGGCCCAGATACTCGCTTCATCCCCGCCCGTTCCCGCGCGGATTTCCAGCATGATATTTTTATCATCATTGGGATCGCGAGGCAGGAGCAAAATTTTCAGGCGGTTTTCCAGACTCTCCACTTGGCTTTCCAGGTCTGTAACTTCCTGCGCTGCCATATCATGCAGCTCGCCATCCCCGTTAGCTTCCTTAAGAACCTCTCGAGCGCCCTTTAACTCCTCTTGGGTATTTTTCCAAATCTGATAAGTGTTGACCACTTCTTCCAAAGACGAACGAGCCTTCGCCACCTTTTGATATTCATTCGGGTCAGTGGCCACATCGGGATCCGCCATGCGGCGGGTCAGCTCGTGAAACGTTTGCTCGACGGATTGTAGTTTTTCTAGCAGATATGTTTCGGCCATAAAGCAGTGCTTCCTCAGTGAGTAGAGTGACTTGCGAGAATGCGCGCAGTTAGCCCATCGAAGACGACTTGCCCCTTAAAGGCAACAAGTTGGCTAACCGCTAAGCGCGCTTGATGGCCGTGGGCTACTGTTCGGACTGAGGTTTTTGTTGCTTGGAAGCTTTACCACCACCTGCGCCCATACCGTACTTGCGGCGGAAGCGCTCGATCCGGCCTTCAGTGTCGATAATTTTCTGAGTACCGGTATAGAAAGGATGATTTCCCGACCAGACATCCACGTGAATTTCTGGTTGGGTAGAACCCACGGTCATAATTTGTTCGCCGTTGCAGATTACTTTAGCGTCTGGATACCACTTGGGGTGAATCCCTGGTTTAGGCATGGTTTTGTACTCTTGCTATGGATGAGTCTTTCTTTATTTTAGCGTATCCCTCTGGGGGCAGGGGTTCGAGGTCACTGGGAAAACACCAATGACAAAACCCCAGCGATCGCGGCATTACCGCTTGGAGTATTGAGGAGCCTTGCGGGCTTTGCGTAAGCCGTATTTTTTCCGTTCTTTCGCCCGGGGGTCACGGGTGAGGAAGCCTTCCACTTTCAAAGGCTGACGATTGTCCGGATCGAGCTGACACAGTGCGCGCGCCACTCCTAAGCGAATGGATTCCGATTGTCCGGTTAATCCGCCGCCTTGGACGTTGACCAGGACATCATATTCATTTTCCAGTCCCAGCGTTTCCAGGGGCGCTTTAATGGCTCCGATATAAGCCGGGTTGAATTGAAGATACTGCTCGACAGGCTTTTTGTTGATAGTCACTTCACCGCTACCGGGGACTAGGCGCACCCGTGCCACAGCAGATTTGCGGCGACCCGTGCCCCAGTACATAACGCGACCGCTTTGTTCGGTGGCTTGCATTAAGATTCTCCTCCTGGAATGGTTTGAATTTGCAAGGGTTCAGGTTGTTGGGCTTCATGGGGATGGTCTGGGCCGGCGTACACTTTCAGCTTGGTGAAGAGTTTTCGGCCTAGACTATTTTTCGGGAGCATTCCCCGCACTGCCTGTTCCACAATCCGCTCTGGCACGCGGTTTTGCAGCTTGGCAAAGGTTTCGGTTTTCATGCCGCCCGGTCTGCCAGAATGACGTCGGTACAGCTTTTGAAACCGTTTTTTCCCGGTTACTTGGATTTTGTCGGCGTTGACCACGATTACGAAGTCGCCGGTATCCATGTGGGGGGTATAGGTGGGTTTGTTTTTACCCCGCAAAATCCGAGCGATTTCAGTGGCTAATCTGCCGAGACGCTGATTTTCCGCGTCTACGACATACCACTGCTGCTCCAAGGAGTCTTGTGGAGGAACGTAGGTTTTGGTCATGGTGTTAGGTGTTTGTTGTCGGTTGTTTGTATGGGGGGTATTCCCTGTGACGGGAAAGCGCGCCGCCGAGTGAAAGAGGCGCGGTTGGTGGTTGGCGCTGTCGGTTGGCTGGGGGTTGGGGTTCAGGTTGACCCCACCGCGATCGCCGTCGGGGACAAACCAAACTGGGGCATGTTATCCCACCACAATTGACGGGGAAACGGAGCGTTTGGGTAAGCGACGCGCAACAAGCACAGGCCATGAGCGGGGGCGGCATATTTGACTTGCGATCGCCGCTCGTTTTGCCAGAGGTCCTGGAAGCGATCGAGGCTACACTCTCCTCGACCCACTTGAACCAATAAGCCCACCAGCAAACGCATCATGCCATAGAGAAAGCCACTGGCCTGCACTTCGATATGCACGAATGGACCGTTGCGGAAGCATTTTGCTTCTTGCACGTCCACCCAGGAATGTTTGCGCTGCGACCCGGCGCGGTGAAACGCCGCCAAATGATGATGGCCGATTAACGGGGTGAGCGCTTGTTGAATTAAGTCCGCATCCAGGGGGGCGTGATAATAATGCCAAGCAAAGGGGCGCACGAACAAGTTCGGTTGGCGATCGCTATAGAGGGTGTATCGGTATCGGCGCGACGAAGCCGAAAACCGCGCGTGCCAATCCGATTCCACCGCTGCCGAGGCCAGAATCGCGATATCCGGGGGCAACTGTGCGTTCAGTACGCTGAACCACTTGTGAGCCGGAATCGGGCTGGCAATATCGAAATGAGCTACTTGCGCCGCTGCATGAACCCCGCTATCGGTTCTCCCGGCAGCGATAACGCTGACTGGGTGGCGAACCACCGTTGCCAATTTCTGCTCGATTTCCTCTTGAACCGTTCGGTGATGGGGTTGCCTTTGCCATCCGTGAAAATGAGTGCCCACATATTGAATCAGGAGGGCAACTCTTTGGGTTGGCATGTCGGGGGTGGAAGACATAAGGCGGCTTTAACCAGAAGATTTTAGAGTTAACAGGGAACCAAAGGCTAGGGCATCTGCCAGCTCCAAAATCTGTCAGTTTCATCAGACGAGTTCGATGATTGCCATTTTGGCATTATCTCCGCGCCGGGAAACCGTTCGCACGATTCGGGTGTATCCTCCCGAACGATTGCCATAGCGGTTTTGCACTTGTTCAAACAGGGCGTGAACGAGCTGTTTATCGTAGATGTAGCCCAAGGCTCTTCTGCGAGCCGCCAAAGACCCATCTTTTGCCAAGGTCACGATCCGTTCGACTTCAGAGCGAACCGCTTTGGCACGGGCTTGTGTCGTGGTAATCCGACCATGACGCAGCAGTTCTGTACTCAACGCTCGCAGTAATGCTTTGCGCTGATCGGCGGGTTTACCTAATTCGGGCACTCGACAACGGTGACGCATAATTGATTAGGAAGTATGAATGGTGGACGATAAACGATGAACTATAAATTGTAACAAATTGTAGCCAGAAAGGAAATGAAAAAGAGTGCAGTGTAAAGGATAAACACGGGGTTTTTCAGACTTTACACTTGACACTCAGACGGGTTAGGTTGTTTTTGCAGATTTTTCGTGGGGCAAGGTAATGCCCAAGCGCTTCTGCAATGCTTCGATGACTTCTTCTGCCGACTTTTGACCGAAGTTTTTAATCTCTAGGAGATCTTCTTGGCTGTAGTCGAGCAAATCAGCCACCGAGTTGATTTGCGCTCGCTTGAGACAGTTGTACGCTCGCACCGAAAGCTGCAATTCTTCAATGGGAATTTGACTGGTTGGATCCGCCTCAGTGGGCGATTCTTCCAGCATGGATTCCAGGGTGATGTCTTTGAGTGGAGAGAACAGATCCACCAGGATACTGGCAGCTTGGCTAATTGCCTCTTGGGGGCTAATCGAGCCATTCGTCCAGATTTCCATAATCAATCTGTCTTTTTCCAAAGATCCGCCGACGCGGGCATCTTCCACCGTGTAATTGACTTTGCGTACCGGCATAAAGACCGCATCGATTAAGAGAAAGTCTAACGCGGTGGTTTCGTCGCGACCCCGTTCCACCGAGCGATATCCTTTCCCTTTTTCCACCCGAAATTCCATTTCCAGGGTATGGCCTTCAGCAATTGTCGCCACATATTGATTGCGATCGATGACTTCGACCTCAGATGGCAATTCAAATTGGGCTGCCGTCACTGTTGCCGGACCTTTGACTAATAATCGTCCGATTTGCGGTTGGGCGGAGTAGCTTTTGAGGACGATTTCCTTCATATTTAGTAAAATTTCCAGAACATCCTCTCGCACGCCCTCAATTGTGGCAAACTCGTGATTAACACCGGCAATACGGACGGCACTGACGGCTGTTCCTTCTAAGTTAGATAGCAGCACTCGCCGCAGGGCATTGCCTACGGTAGTCCCTTGACCCCGCTCCAGCGGCTCCAATAGAAATTTGCCGTACTGACCCTGGTTTTTTTCAGTGTTTGACTCTACACACTCAATCTGAAACTGCGCCACGGAGTGACCTCCCTTCTCCTCGATCCATAGAAGGCCAACTTAGCCTCCCTCTCGTTATGATGCTGACTCGATCCCCAAGTTCTGAGGAGTTATCCTTTAACTTACGCGATCGCGGACGAAAACAGAATTGGCAATGAGTATTTTTTCCTCATCAGTTCTCCCCTGTTTTCCACAATGATTTAGACTCGACGGCGCTTCGGTGGGCGACAGCCATTATGTGGGATGGGGGTTACGTCCCGAATTAGGGTGATTTCTAGACCAGCACCTTGCAGGGCGCGAATTGCGGTTTCTCGACCGGATCCCGGGCCGCTGACCATCACCTCTATTTGACGCATTCCCTGGTCTGCAGCTCGCCGAGCTGCATTTTCTGCAGCGGTTTGAGCGGCAAAGGGGGTTCCTTTTTTAGCGCCCTTAAAGCCACTCGAACCGGATGTCGCCCAAGAAATTACTTCTCCATTGGGATCGCTTATCGTGACAATCGTGTTATTGAAGGTAGACTGAATGTAAGCCACTCCATTGGGCACATTCCTTTTTTGTTTCCGTGAGCCAGTTTTTTTACTTGGTTGTCGCGCCATATCGGTTGTTGGACTGAGTGGTTAAAGATTTGCATTGTGAATCGGTAGGCAGACTGAAACACCCGCCTATCATTGCACCGGGAATTTTTACTTCTTGCCTGGGGCTTTTTTCTTCCCAGCAACAGTTCGACGCCCTCCCCGACGAGTCCGGGCATTGGTTCGGGTTCTCTGACCCCGAACGGGAAGTCCCATCCGATGACGACGACCCCGATAGGTGCCGATGTCCATCAGGCGCTTCACGTTCATGGTTTCCCAGCGCCGCAAGTCCCCTTCGACTTGATAATCGTTTTCAACGACGCCTCGCAAGGATGCTACTTGTGCATCGCTTAAGTCTTTGACCCGAGTATCGGGATTGACCCCGGTTTTTTCCAGAACCTCTTTGGCCCGGGTCGGGCCAATTCCGTAGATGTATCGCAGACCTATCTCTACACGCTTATCGCGAGGAAGATCCACTCCGGCAATTCGTGCCACGCTTCTTCTCTCCCTAGTCTAATTTTGCTCCTACTTGGGTTGGGGTGCCAGATGAGTCCATCAGACCTCCCACAGATTGAATTAGGTGTTTCTAACCTTGACGTTGCTTGTGTTTCGGGTTAGAACAGATCACCATAACTCGACCGCGACGACGAATGACGCGGCACTTTTCACACATCTTTTTGACTGATGCTCGAACTTTCATGTTTTTTTCAGCCGCACTACAAACTTCATATTATATCAATTTTTGTGTGAAGTGACAAAAGCTGTGACCACTTGCCATAACCTTAATTTTTACGAGTGGCTGCCGATCCCGGAAAACCTACTTCTTGCGAAGCCGATAAGTAATCCGACCTTTGGTTAAGTCGTAAGGGGTCAATTCGACTTTGACCCGATCGCCCGGGAGAATTTTGATGTAATTGCGTCGGATCTTCCCAGAAATGTGGGCCAGCACGTTAAACCCATTGTCTAGATCCACGCGAAACATCGCATTCGGCAAGGATTCAGTCACCGTGCCTTCCATCTCAATTAAATCTTGCTTAGCCAAATTACAGTTACCTCTTTTGCTACATACCTTGATGAAGGGATGCTCTGTGTTACTCGAAAATGTTGCCGAATTCCGAATTGTTTTCGGCTTGGAGAAAGCAACCCGTAACATATCTTAGCAAAAACCGTCAGCCCTCGGCCTACTCCAAGGGGAGGAGTTAACCCAGTCATCTCAACCACACTCGCAGTGAATCTGACTGGGAACCCCTAATGTTTTGCCATAAAAAGGGTGAAGCCGAATTTAACCGCGAACCACCTGTTGCAAGGAGGCACTCACGTCATCCATCGAGCGATCGCCATTCACCGAAACCAAGCGATCGTCGTGCTGATAATAGGCGATCGCCGGGGCAGTTTGCTCGCGATAAACCTCTAACCGACGACGAATCGTCTCTTCCGTATCATCTTGGCGACCGCGTTTGAGCAGGCGTTCCACCAACGCTTGGTCGGGGACTTCCAGATTCACCACCACATCGCTTTTCTGGTTGATTTCGGCGAGCAGTTTGTCCAGAAATTCCGCCTGAGTCACATTCCGGGGAAATCCATCGAGGATCCAACCCGCTTGCTCCGCATCCGGTTGAGTCAGGCGTACGCGCACCATATCCAACAGCAACGAATCGGGCACCAACTCGCCGCGATCCATATAAGCTTTTGCTTGATTACCTAGCTCAGTCTTCTCGGCTACCGCCGCGCGCAGCAAATCCCCCGTAGAAATATGAGGAATTTGACAACTCTGCGCCAGACGCTTAGCTTGCGTTCCTTTACCCGCTCCTGGCGGTCCCAAAAAAATAACTCTTGTCACTATTGCTTCACCATTCCTTCATAGCGCTGCGAAATCACGTAAGTTTGAATTTGTTTGGCGGTATCGATCGCCACCCCGACCAAAATCAGCAGTGACGTTGCCCCCAAGCCCTGAAACGTCCGCACGCCGGTGGCACTTTCCACAGCAGTGGGCACGATCGCCACCAACCCGAGGAAAACCGCGCCTAAAAAGGTTAAACGATTCAACACCCGCTCCACATATTCAGTGGTCGCCCGTCCCGGACGAATCCCAGGGATACTCGCTCCCATTTTCTTTAAATTCTGCGCCATATCCACGGGATTGATAATCAACGAAGCGTAGAAATAGCTAAAAAACAGAATTAACAGAAAATAAAACGCCACATAAAGCCAAGGAGTCGGTCCCCCCGGACTGAGATATTGTGCAAACGAAATCAGCGCTTCGCTCTTCGTCACCTGAGCGATCGTCGCCGGCAAAATCAAAACTGCGGAAGCAAAAATAATCGGCATCACGCCGCCTTGATTCACCCGCAAAGGCAAATAGCTACTCTTTTCCCGATAAATCCGACGCCCCACTTGACGTCGAGCGGAAATAATCGGGATGCGGCGAGTCCCTTCCTGGACGAACACAATCCCCACAATCATAATCAAGAATACCGCCAGCAGAACCACCACTGGTCCGACAATGGCCTGATTTTCGCGGGCGAGAGCAAAGGTTCGCGCCAAGGAACTCGGCAGTACCGCCACGATGTTCACAAAAATTAACAACGAAGCCCCATTGCCGACTCCCCGTTCGGTAATCAGCTCCGAGACCCACATCACAAACATCGATCCGGCGGTCAGAGCCACGATTGTCTCTATGTAGAATAAAACGCCGGGGTCGGGGTTCTCAGCAAAAGCACCCACCCAAAGGGCAATGCCAACACTTTGCAACACCGCCCATCCCAACGCTACATAGCGAGTAATCTGAGAAATTTTGCGCCGCCCTGCTTCCCCTTCGTTTTTTTGCAAATCCTCCAACGTAGGAAGGGCAGCGGTCAATAATTGCATAATAATGGAGGCATTAATGTAAGGCAGGATCCCCAAGGCAAAAATCCCCAAGGCTCGCAAACCACCTCCAGAAAATAAATCCAAAAAACCAATCAGGGGACTCCCCTCGATATTGGCTTGAAATCTTGCCCGATCGATTCCCGGAACGGGAATCCATACGCCTAAGCGCACTAAAACTAACATGCCAATGGTCAGAAGCAGCCGACCTCTCAGACCCGCTGCTTTCGCCATCTGCATGAAAGTCTCCTGAGCGGTTGGCGCTTTATCTCGACTAACAACCATGAAGGAGTACCTCTAGTAATCATTGCAGTGGCGCTGAGCGCCCTAGGGCTTGCCCCTTGGGCACGGGCGATCGCCCTAGGCGTTGGCACCCAGAACCTCGCAACTTCCACCCGCCGCTTCTATCTTGGCTCGGGCTGATGCGCTAAAGGCAGCAGCTTTAACATTCAGCGGAACGTTCAGTTCCCCATCTCCTAAGATTTTCAGCGGCCATTTGTTGGAAGTCACCAGGCCAGCCTCCATTAAGGAAGCCAGTGTCACCTCGCTCGACGCGGGCAACGATGCCAACTGACTCACGTTAATCGTAGTGTAATGTTTGCGATTGATAAGCGTAAAGTGCTTCAGCTTGGGTAGCCGTCGGTAAAGCGGCAGTTGGCCTCCTTCAAAACCGGGCCGGGTGCTTCCCCCGGATCTGGATTTTTGACCTCTCATTCCTTTGCCGCAGCTTGCACCTTGACCCGCAGAAATGCCACGGCCCAAGCGCCGCCGACGCTTTTTCGACCCTGCTTTGGGCACAGCATCTTGTATTCTCACGACGATCTTCTCCTGTACTTGTTTGGCTCTAATTCCGAAGGGCAATCGGTAGGTAAGATGAGCGCTAACTCAATCTGCCCCCGCAAAAACTTCCATCCCCCGGGGGCGGGGGCGATCGCTCTGGCCAGGTTTGGCTGCGACCCGCTGGTGCCTGGAAATGCCAATCTCGCCTCTCCCCGCGATCGCTGGCTTAAGCGTAGATCTGCTCCACGGAAATTCCCCGCTCTTCAGCCACTTCTGAAAAGGTTCGCAGGGAGGATAACGCCTCTACTGCAGCTCTGGCATTATTCAGGGGGTTATCTGACCCGAGCTGCTTGGCCAGCACGTTCTGAACACCGGCTAACTCTAGTACGGTTCGCACCGCTCCACCAGCAATTACACCAGTACCCGGGGCAGCCGGTCTCATCATAACTTTGGCTCCGGTGGCCATGCCGTTGACGCGATGCGGAATTGAGTTGGCTTTGGTCAGGGGCACCTCAATTAGATGCTTTTTCCCATCGGCTACGCCTTTTTTCACCGCTCCGATCACGTCACTGGCTTTTCCTACGCCCACCCCCACTTGACCGCGCTCGTTCCCCACGACCACGATCGCGCGAAAGCTCAGCTTTTTACCACCTTTGACCACTTTGGTCACCCGGCGGATCTGAACGACCCGCTCTTGCCAATCGGTTTGGTTATCCCGATTGCGATTGCTTTTTTTACCACGATCCGCCATAATTTTTCTTCTGTTTAGTCCTACTTATTTCTGGTGGAGTGCAGAAGGGTCGAGAGCTGCTCGATCGCGATCGCTCCGTTCGTTTCCACTCCCCACTTTTTTCGATCCATTTCTAAAAGTCTAACCCAGCTTCCCGGGCAGCATCAGCCAGGGCTTTGACTCGACCGTGGTAAATATGTCCACCTCGGTCAAATACCACTTTTTGCACTCCTTTCTCTAAGGCACGCTGGGCAAGCAGGGTGCCCACCCGTGCGGAAGCTTCACAAGTCGATGCCGATGAAATATCGGCTTTCAGTTCTGAATCTACTGTGGAAGCCGAGGTCAGGGTATGGTGTTGCGTATCGTCAATCACTTGCGCGTAAATGTGCTGGTTCGACCGAAATACGCATAACCGAGGTCGTTCTGGCGTGCCCACTACTTTGCGGCGCACCCGCCGATGTCGGCGATGAATTAATTCTTTGCGAGTGAGCTTCATCTGAAAAACTCCTAAGTTGGAAACTTAGTCTCTTTCGAGCTAATAAAAGGAAAACGGATAAGCGGTTGAAAACCACTTTCAATCGGTCAGGAATTACTACTACCGTACTGGGTTTACTTGTTTGGCGTACTTTGGAAATGTACTTGCAATGGATGTTTGACCATTGCCAAGATTTTGCCCTCTCCCCATAGGGATGATTTGTACTGAAGTAGGCTCCCTTTTCTACAGGACGGGAGCATCTCCTGGGTGTGGTGACTCCAAAAACCTAGGAAGCGAAAGACGTTACGCGATCGCCGAGTTGGTCTGAGCCATGAATGCAACCCGCCCCTTCAGGGTGAGGGGGGTTGACATGTTATTTCTTGCCGGCCTTCCCTGCTTTGCGTCTGACTTGTTCGCCTGCATAGCGAATGCCTTTGCCTTTGTAGGGTTCGGGGGGTCGAACATCGCGAATTTTCGCGGCGATGTTCCCGACTACTTCTTTATTGATGCCAGTGATAATGACATTCGTGTTGTTTTCCACAGCCAACTGAATGCCTTCTGGCGGTTTAATCTCTACCGGGTTGCTGTAACCGACGTTGAGAATCAGGTTGCGGCCTTGAACTTGAGCGCGATAACCCACCCCAAGGATTTCCAGACGTTTTTGAAATCCTTGGGAAACCCCTTCAACCATGTTGGCCACTAGGGTTCTACTCAAGCCATGTCGCTGTCTGGCCTTGCGGGATTCATCCCGAGGCTTTACCGTAACCACACTCCCGTCTAGTTCTACGCTGACTTCAAGAGGTAGAACTCGGGAGAGTTCCCCTTTTGGCCCCTTGACAGATACTGTCTGATTGTCAATCGTAACCGTCACTTTATCGGGGAGATTAATGGGGCGCTTACCAATCCGAGACATAATTCTCCGTTGTAGTGTGCTAATTGTTGGTTGTTGAGGTGTCGATTGTCGAAGGGTGGATTGTCGATCGCTGTTGATTTTTCTTCAGCCATCAACTATCAATATTCAACCTCGACATTCGACTACCACACGTAGCAAAGCACTTCCCCACCTACACCTTGGCGTCGAGCTTCGCGATCGGTCATAATGCCCGACGAGGTGGATATGATAGCAATGCCAATTCCGCCCAAAACGCGAGGTAAATCTTTTCGGTTAGAATAGACCCGCAAGCCCGGTCTACTGACCCGCTTCAACGCTTTAATAATCGGATCGCGATTTTTGCCTTTGTATTTCAAGGCAATCACCAAGTTTTTTCTGAACCCTTCGCCTGCTTCTTCGTATTCAGCGATAAAGCCTTCTTCTCGAAGAACTTTCGCGATCGAACGGGTCATTTTTGTTGATGGAACCTCTGTTTTTGGGTGCCGCGCTAAGCTGGCATTGCGGATGCGCGTCAGCATATCTGCAATTGTGTCGTTAGCCGCCATTTTTCCCTCCTTATTCCCCTGTTATTTATCTCTCGCGGAAGGGCATTCCCATTTCTCTGAGCAAGGCGCGGCCCTCTTCATCTGTGTTAGCAGTGGTGACGATTGATATGTCCATCCCACGAATTTGATCGATGCTGTCATAGTCTACTTCTGGAAAAATAAGCTGTTCTTTGACGCCCAAGGTGTAGTTTCCTCGGCCATCAAAACTTTTGGGACTAATACCGCGAAAGTCCCGAATCCGAGGTAGAGCTAGGTTAATTAATCGCTCCAAAAAGGAATACATGCGATCGCCCCTTAGCGTCACCATAATTCCCACGGGCATCCCTTGGCGAATTTTAAAGCCAGCAATTGCTTTTTTAGCTCGCGTGACTATTGGTTTTTGCCCAGTAATTATGGCCAGCTCTCTCTGAGAAGATTCTAGCGCCTTTGCATTAGTAGACGCATCGCCTAAGCCTCGGTTAACCGTGACTTTAATCGTCTTAGGCACCTGATGGATATTTTCATATCCAAATTCTTCCGTCAGTTTCGGAACGATTTGTTCGAGATAGCGACTTTTGAGTGCTTGTGTCATGGTAATTTTCGCTTCCTTTTCCCTGGTCTTTGTCAGGGACTAATTATCCGTTCCACTTGGAAAAATTTCTCGCCTTGCTGTTGCGAGCTAATCAATAATTTCTCCGGTTTTCTTGAGCATTCTCACCTTGCGACCATCTTCGGTGAAGGTGTAGCAAACCCGGCTGGCTACTTCTTGCTTAGTCGAATAAAGCATCACGTTCGAGCTATGAATCGGCGCTTCAAAAGTTTCGATTCTCCCCGATTCACCTTCTTGAGTAGGTTTCACGTGTTTGGTTTTCACGTTAACCCCTTTCACAATCACTTTACTCGTTTGAGGAAACGCTTTAACGATTTCCCCCACTTTGCCTTTTTCTTTCCCAGAAATCACCTGTACGGTGTCCCCAGTTTTGACATGCATTTTGTAGCGAACCGGCGTTTTGTTACTGGTTTTAGCCATTAGAGCACCTCCGGCGCTAAGGAAACAATTTTGGTGTAATTTTTATCCCGCAGTTCCCGAGCAACGGGGCCAAAAACCCGGGTTCCTCTTGGATTTCCATCGGCGTTGATGATAACTGCCGCGTTATCATCAAAACGAATGCTCATTCCACTAGCTCGGCGCAGTCCCTTGCGGGTGCGAACGATCACGGCACGAACGATGTCAGATTTCTTGATCGCCATATTGGGCGTTGCTTCTTTGACAACGGCAACGATCGTATCGCCCACTGAGGCGTAGCGTCGGTTGCCCCCAAGGACGCGAATGCACATCAAGGTTCTGGCACCGCTATTATCCGCAACTTTGAGATAAGACTCTTGTTGAATCACCTTCGGTCTCCCTGTCGTTTATGCTTCGGAGGCACTATTGAGAATTTCGATAACGGCCCAGCGTTTCGTGCGGCTGAGGGGGCGAGTTTCCTGAATCCGGACGCGATCGCCCTCTTTGCACTGATTCTGTTCATCGTGAGCCTTATACCGCTTGGTATTGACCACAATTTTGCCGTACTTCGGATGTGGACTTCTATTTTCCACGGCGACGACAACGGTTTTATCCATCTTGTCGCTGACCACAAAGCCTACTCTTTCTTTAACAGCCATTGTCACCTACTCCTCAAAGGTCCGCTGATTCTGTTTCGGTAGATGTGGCAGAAGCCGATACAGCAGTTTCGCCGCTTTCGGATGGCGTCTGCGCTTCAGCTGCCGCTTTGGCTGCCTGTGCCCGTTTTCGCTCTCCTTCCACTGTCAGCAATTGAGCCAGTTTGTGCTTCTTATGCTTAAACAGGTGAGTTTTCTCCAGGCGACGAGTTGCTTTTTGCAGCCTCAATTCAAACAATTCCCGCTTGAGTGTCACAATCTCTTCTGCGATCTGTTCATCACTCAAGTTTCTGACTTCTGAAACCTTGGGAAAAGCCATAATCTATGTCTGCTCCCCTTCTCTGGTAATAAACTTCGTTTTAATCGGCAACTTATGAGAAGCAAGGCGCATCGCTTCGCGAGCGGTTGCTTCGGGAACGCCGCCAATCTCAAACAAAATCCGACCCGGTTTGACCACCGCCACCCAGTATTCTGGCGAACCTTTACCGGAACCCATCCGGGTTTCCGCCGCACGCATGGTGACTGGCTTATCTGGAAAAACTCGAATCCAGATTTTGCCCCCCCTACGGATATAGCGCGTCATAGCTCGACGGCTGGCTTCGATTTGACGGGAGGTAATCCAGGACGGTTCGATCGCTTGCAGGGCAAATTCCCCAAAATTAATTTGGTTGCCTCTAGTGGCTAACCCCCGCATCCGCCCGCGCTGTTGCTTGCGAAATTTTGTTCTTCTAGGACTTAACATGACTCGCGCTTTGCGTAATGGCTACTAGCTAACGGGTAAAAAACAACTTACCCTTCATTGGAGCGGTCTTCAAATTGCTGGCGGCGTCTTTTCCCCCGAGGACGGTTATTCGCGCCAATCGGCGAAGCTGCTTCCTCTTGTCCGGGAATAATTTCACCTTTAAAAATCCACACTTTCACGCCGAGAATCCCATAAATCGTTCTGGCGGTTCGGTAGGAATAATCAATATCTGCCCGCAACGTATGCAGAGGAACTCTGCCTTCACGAGTCCATTCGGTTCGGGCAATTTCTGCCCCATTCAAACGCCCGCTCACTTGCACTTTAATCCCTTCCACACCGGCTTTTTGGGCGCGTTGAATGGCTTGACGCACCACCCGGCGGAAAGAAACCCGGCGCTCTAATTGGCTGGCAATATATTCAGCAATTAAAGTAGCGTCGGCATCGACCCGCGTCACTTCCACGACGTTAATCCGGATTTGACGATTGCTGCCAAGCATTTCCTGCAGACCGGTTCGCAAGGCTTCAATGCCACTACCGCCGCGACCCACGACCACACCGGGTCTCGCGGTGCGGACTTCTAGATCGATTTGGTCGGCTTTGCGCTCGATCCGCACCTCTGAAATGCCTGCATTATTCAGGGTAGTGTGAACGTAGTGACGAATCTTGTAGTCTTCTTCTAGCAGTTCCGGGTAGCGGTTGCTATCGGCAAACCACCGAGAGCGGTGTTCTTGCGTTACGCCGAGCCGAAAACCTGTTGGATGTATCTTCTGTCCCACGAATCTGTGTCCTCGTACAACCAGTAATAAAACGTCAACCCTAACTTGAGAGGCGAAGACGGTTTGAGTAACTCTACGCCTTCTCGTTCCTTTGCTATTCCGACTCGATTTCTGGAGCAACCGCAACGGTAATATGACAGGTTGGCCTGCGAATCATATAAGCCCGTCCTTGTGCCCGAGGCCGATACCGCTTCAAACTCGGACCTCCATCAGCATACGCTTCGGCAACCCATAACGTTGCTGGATCCAAACCGTTGTTATGTTCGGCATTAGCGGCAGCCGATCGCAGCACTTTACGAATCGGGTCGCAGGCACGATAGGGCATGAATTCCAGAATGATGAGCGCCTCCCGATAGGAGCGACCCCGAATCTGGTCGAGAACGCGACGAACTTTGTAGGGAGACATGCGAACGTAGCGCGCGCTTGCTTTGACTTTTTCTGTAGTATCGATAGCCATAGATTTCTCCAAGTGTCGAAAGCCTTTGTCTCTAGTCCCAAGAAAGTTGACTATAGCAGTCAAAGGACTTTTGACAGCGTTTCTAGCGCCGCCCTTTCTTATCGCTTTTTGCGTGTCCCCGGAAGGTTCGGGTCGGCGCGAATTCGCCTAATTTGTGCCCGACCATCTGCTCGCTAATGTACAACGGTACGTGCTGGCGGCCATTATGAACGGCGATGGTATGCCCCAGCATATCCGGCACGATCGTTGAGGCTCGCGACCAGGTTTTAATGACTTGCTTTTCTCCTTTCTCGTTTAGCTTTTCAATTTTGCGAAGCAAATGATCCGCTACGAAAGGACCTTTTTTAAGAGAACGTCCCATAGTTCACGAAGGATAAAATATTAACGATCGACAACGATGCATCGAGAAGGCATTTCCCCTTCTCCATTTCTTTCTTTGCACAAGCTTAAGACTGACGACCGCCTTTGCCTCGTTTGGAAGACTTCCGACGACGGCGGACGATCGCGGCATCGCTGGCTTTTTTCTTCTTGCGGGTCTTGCGGCCTAACGCTGGCTTACCCCAAGGGGTCACTGGCCCACTTCTACCGATTGGCGCTCTTCCTTCCCCACCACCATGCGGGTGGTCTACGGGGTTCATCACGCTTCCTCTGACTTCCGGGCGTCGTCCCAACCAGCGGGTGCGACCGGCTTTACCCAAACTGATGTTTCTGGCTTCGATATTGCCCACTTGACCCACGGTAGCGTAGCACTCTTTGCGGAACATGCGAACTTCGCCGGAGGGTAATTTCAGGGTGACGAAATTCCCTTCTTTGGCTTGCACTTGTGCGCCGGCTCCGGCAGAGCGCACCATTTGTCCGCCGCGTCCCGGATTGAGTTCTACATTGTGAACCAAGGTACCCAGGGGCATTCTCTCGAGGGGCAGGGCGTTGCCCACTTCGATCGCGGCGTCGGGTCCGGCGACGATATAACTCCCTACATTTAACCCCACTGGATGCAGGATATACCGCTTTTCGCCATCCTGATAGTGCAGCAATGCAATCCGCGCGTTCCGGTTCGGATCGTATTCGATCTCGGCCACTTTCGCGGGAATATTGTGCTTATCTCGGCGAAAGTCGATTTCTCGATAGCGCCGCTTGTGACCCCCACCTCGATGTCGGCAGGTAATCACCCCGCGATTATTGCGCCCTTTTTTCCGATGCTTCTTTTTGGTCAGGGACTTTTCTGGCCGATCGCGGGTGATTTCGGCAAAATCGGAAACGCTGTGTTGCCTGGTGCTTGGAGTGTATGGCCGATAAGTACGGATACCCATAATTTCAACTCTCGTTCAACTGCTTTATTTGGCTTCTCTCCTCAGAATGGGGGTAAAGCTTTTCTGGTGGCACTTCGGGTGAAACTCCACTCCACAAGCTGTTTCCCCTACACTTCTGGGAAGAATATGCTTTGCAACGAATCACCCTCTGCCAAGGTCACGATCGCTCGCTTATAGTGAGGCTTATACCCCACAAATCTCCCGAACCGACGCTTTTTGGGGGGCAGATGTTGGGTATTGACCCTCAGTACCTTCACATCAAACAGGTGTTCGATCGCTGCTTTGATTTGCGGTTTCGTCGCCTTTGAAGTCACGTCAAACACGTACTTATTCTCCTCCATCAGCATCGTGGCTTTTTCTGTCACGATCGGGCGACGAATTAAGTCCGCTAGCTTGCGAAGATTTTGTTCACTCACCATAGACCTCCTCAATTTTGGCAAGGGCTGCTGCTGTGGTGACGATCCGATCTGCCACTAGCACATCGTAAACGTTTAAGTTATTGGCGTACACGATATTGAGCGCCTCTACGTTCCGAGCCGACAAATACACGTTCTCTTGCCGCTCTGGCAAAATCAGCAGTACCTTGTCGTTTGGCTCTACACCCCAGCGCCCTAAAGCATTGACCAGCTCTTTGGTCTTCGGACGTGGCAGATTTTCTGCAAACTCTTCTACCACTATCATGTCTTCTGCCCGACTTTGAAACGCCGTCCGCAATGCCAGACGCCGCTCTTTACGATTCATCTTGGTCTCGTAATCTCTTGGCTTCGGACCAAAGATCACCCCGCCGCCTCGCCACAATGGCGAGCGAATGGATCCGGCCCGGGCGCGACCGGTTCCTTTTTGTCTCCAGGGTTTTCTTCCCCCACCTCTGACTTCCGCTCGAGTCTTGGTGCCCACCGTTCCTTGACGACGGTTGTTCAGTTGCCGGGTCAGCGCTTTATGAACGATATGAGCGGCATTCTCTTCTTTCGCCACCCGCAGTTCCAATGTCGCGGCTCCGACTTCTTCCCCTTGCCAATTTTTAACTACACAGTTCACCATCTCTGTCTACCCCCGTTTCTTCCGTTACTCCGATCGGGTTTGAGTTTTTGCAAACGTTCTTGCCGATAATTTATTTGGAACCGCCTACCACGTTGCTTGGCTTAATATTGAGCAGGGCACCGGGTTTTCCGGGAACCGAGCCTTTGATGAGCAGCAGGTTGCGCTCAGTATCCACCCGCACGACTTTCAATTTCCGCAGGGTGACTTGCTTCCCGCCGAGTCTTCCTGCCATTCGCTTGCCTGGATACACCCGCCCCGGGGTCGTCCCCGCGCCGGTGGAACCGGGCAATCTATGGTTCTTCGACCCGTGGGACATCGGCCCGCGCTTGAAGTTATGCCGTTTGTGATACCCCGCAAATCCCCGACCAATACTGTTTCCGCTGACGTCTACAATTTGATCCGCCGCGAAAGTATCGACTTTGATTTGTTGTCCTAGCTCAAAATTGTTGGCGTCCTCTATCCGATATTCGCATAAATGACGCAACGGGGGCGCGTTGGACTTGACGAGGTGACCGAGTTCTGGTTTGTTAATCGCCTTGGCGGGCGCTTCACCATATCCAACTTGAATGGCTACGTAGCCATCTGTTTCTTTGGTCTTGATTTGGGTCACGGTGCATGGTCCGGCTTGAACGACGGTGACGGGAACGGCTCTTCCCTCTTCGTCAAACACTTGGGTCATGCCGAGTTTAGTGCCGAGAATACCGACAGACACGGGTTATGGTCTCCCCTTACTTACGCACTACAACACAATCGGATCGCTGTGTTCACTACAAACCGCTCTCTCCGATTTCTTTCCGCCAACCCACTCGGAAGTCTGCCTCCTCTCTCAAGGGGAGACAGGCTTCACGGAAGTCGCGCAAGACTTCTGGGTGGACGTGAAAATCTGTCTTTGGAATGAGCTTTTGCTCGAGATGCCTTTCACCGCATGGACTTAAACAATTTCATTGCTCAGTTTCCCTACGAGGCATGTTTTCTCCGCTTCGGTCAGACAGGCGTCTAGATATCTGCCTGCTGTGCTGACCCCCGCTCTCATTCAGCCTTCCTTAACTTGCCGCTAAGGATTGAGTGAGTCTTCTCTTGCGCGGACTCTCCTTAAGATAGCCTAATTTTGCTATCTGTTGTGGACAGGTTGGCTCTCCGGAAAGAGTCAATTGGCTGAATTTGGCGACAATTTAATACCATATCTCATTTACATCCCCTTGTCTAGTCTTTTTCCTAATTTTTTTTATTTTTTTGAGGCGGGCTGGAATGCCAAGCGGCTCAACCGCTTACCCCACAATAGGTTAAAGAATTTGCCACCTGGAATTTTTTTGCAAACTTGGGGAAAAATTCAGCGATCGCACCCACCGAGACCCTCAACTGGATGGGGAATAGGGATCCGGCTCAACCCCTCTTGTGACGCTCAAGTACACTTCTGCGGAAACGACTTGGGGGTGTTGCTGGGCTAACGTTCCCAGAATACGAGGAGAATGCCGCCTGTGGGGGGGATAAGCGCTTCTGCTCAAAACACCACCACCGGGCGTCGCAGGTGGAGGAGCATTCATATATACTGGTTCTCAGTATTCTTGCGCTTTCGTCTGTTGGCGTTGAGCGATCGCGACTATCCTCAATAGGGTGCCGATCGCGCCTTTGCGAGGGCTTGCACAAAAGCACGGTAAATCTCATCATAACCGTTAAACCACCGAGGATCTCAACTTTATGGCACTGCTTATCACGGGCAAAAAATTCATCCGCGATCTGGAAAATAATGGAGCGCTGGCCCTGTACGTCCCCTTAGAAGGCGGATTTGAGGGGCGCTACCAGCGCCGACTTCGCGCGGCAGGCTATGTCAACCTGTCGCTCAGCGCCCGGGGTTTAGGAGACCCAGCGGCTTATTTAACCGGGGTTCACGGGGTGCGTCCTCCCCACTTGGGCAAAAAAGATGTGCGGACTTATTTTATCCCGCCAATCGTCAACTACAACTTAGACCATCTCCCTGCCAAATCTAAAGGTCTGGTGGTGTGGCTGATTGATGGCATGATTCTGTCACAGCAAGAAATCGAGTATTTGAGCGAATTGCCAAATATCGAACCGCGAGTCAAAGTGGTGGTGGAAGTGGGGGGCGATCGCCAGGTTCGCTGGACTCCCCTGCGCGATGTAGTGCTTTCTGCATCGGCAAGCTAATTTTCCGACTTTCAATGCACCAAAGGGGGGCGATCGCGATCGCCCCCCTTTGGTGCTTTAAGCTAAGCTACAAGCAGAGGCATCCCCTTTCTTCATGCCCCAAGCTTGAAACCCGCCGATGCCCCTACCAACTTTAGCTTTAACATTTAACACTCTGATGCTGGAAAACCGCGACTATACCCTCATTCTCGATAAAAGTGGCAGTATGTCCATCCCAGACCAGCGCGGCGGGAGAACCCGATGGCTGGAAGCTCAAGAATCTACCCTCGCTTTAGCTAGAAAATGCGAGGACTTCGACCCGGATGGCATCACGGTTTATGTCTTTTCGGGACGCTTTAAACGCTACGATAACGTCACCTCTGCCAAGGTCGAACAGATTTTTCGGGAAAACGAACCCTCGGGGCGCACCGATTTAGCCGGGGTTCTCCAAGATGCGCTCAACAATTACTTCCAACGCAAAGCAAGCGCCCAAAGCAAACTCAATGGCGAAACCATCTTAGTGGTCACTGACGGCGAACCGGACGATCGCAAAAGTGTAATGAAAGTCATTATTGATGCCTCTCGTCGCATTGACAAAGATGAAGAATTGGCCATCTCTTTCATCCAAATCGGCAACGACCCCGTAGCAACTCAGTTTCTCAAAGCCCTGGATGATGACCTGCAAACCGCTGGGGCTAAGTTTGACATTGTAGACACTTTAACCATTGATGAAATGGAAGAGTTTACGCTCACTGAAGTTCTCATCAATGCCATTACTGACTAACCAGATTGAGGAAAAAACCTGATGATAGAGAATCGCGATTATACCTTAATTATTGACAAAAGCGGCAGTATGTCCATCGCCGACCAACCCGGCGGCAAAACCCGCTGGAATTCCGCTCAAGAATCTACCCTAGCTCTGGCAAGACGATGTGAAGAGTTCGATCCGGATGGCATTACCGTTTATCTGTTTTCCGGTCGCTTTAAACGTTATGACAACGTGACCACCGCTAAGGTGGAACAAATTTATCAAGAAAATGAACCGATGGGTCGCACCAACTTGGCGGCGGTCCTGCAAGATGCGGTGACTAATTATTTTCAGCGCAAGTCGGCGGGTGAAACGAAACCGGAAGGAGAAACGATTTTGGTGGTTACGGATGGAGAACCAGATGACCGCCGCGCAGTGATGGAGCTGATTATTCAAGCCTCTCGCAAACTCGATCGCGATGAGGAATTGGCAATCTCTTTTATTCAAGTGGGCAAAGACCCGCAAGCCCTGCGCTTCCTTAAGGCATTAGATGATGAATTGCAAGGAGTTGGCGCTAAATTCGACATCGTAGATACAATTACGATGGAGGATATGGAAGAAGTGCCGCTGAAAGAAGTGTTGCTCAACGCGATCGTAGACTAAAAAACCCTGGGAAAACAATACAGGTGGAGAGCGAATTTCAATCGCGATCGCCCGGGGTAAACTCCCCAGGCTTTCAGTTCCCTTCACCCTCCTGAATCTAGCAACAAATCAGGAAAAAAAATAAATCCCGAAAAATCTTGACAACAGCGAGGTAAAAAAGCTATGCTAGAGAATAGAGACTATACCCTAATTCTTGACAAAAGTGGGAGCATGATGACTCCCGATGGATACGGCGGAAAAACGCGGTGGAAATCCGCAGAAGAATCCACATTTGCTTTAGCCGCGAAAGCCGAACAGTTAGACCCGGATGGAATTACGGTTTATCTGTTTTCCAGTCGATTTAAGCGCTACGAAAATGTCACCTCGGCTAAGGTGTCGCAGATTTTCCAGGAAAACGAGCCATCGGGAAGAACCGATTTGGCATCGGTGCTGCAAGATGCGGTGAATAGTTACTTGCAAAAGAAAGCCAGCGGTGAAGCAAAAAACGGGGAAACGATTCTGGTAATTACGGATGGAGAACCGGACGATCGCAAGGCAGTGATGAAGGTCATTATCGAAGCAGCACGTCAGATCGAGCGCGATGAAGAACTGGCGATTTCGATGATTCAAGTGGGCACTGACGCCCAAGCAACCCGCTTTTTAAAAGCCTTAGATGATGAGATGGAAGGGGTAGGCGCTCAGTTCGATATCGTGGATACGATATCGATGGAAGATATGGAAGAGGTGACGCTTTCTGAGGTGCTGATGAATGCAATCTCGGATTAATTACGTTCGAGAATGTAGATAGTACGAGTAGGGTGGGCATTGCCCACCATCCAGCCCAAGTAGGTTGTGTACTGCCCACCATCAAAATTAATCCAGTTGTGAATCCGTGAAAACATTAATTATTCCACCGATTGTATTCGGATACTTCCAAAATACTCTGGCAAACTGGTGGAGAAAACTAACCGATTAGGAAATCAGGAGTCAAAAGCATGGAGTCCATTGACAAACTATTGGCTGAACTGCAAGCAGAACATCAAAATGCCGACTCCAATCAGCCGGAAAAACCGCAGTCCAAGCCTCCAGCGAAACCGCCGCAACCATCGCCCCAGAATCGGCAAAAAAATGACTACAATATAGATAAGCTGTTGTCCGACGTGCAAGGGGAAGCCGAGGGCAAAACGCCACAAGCCCAGCCCCAGCCAAAACCGATCGCCTCACCCTCGACTCAGAGTGTATATGGCAGTCCGGTAGAGAGCTTATTGGGTGATGTGAAGCAGGAATTTGAAGAACGCTTGAAAGCGGAGGAGATTGAAAGAAAAGAACGAGAAAGAGAACGGGAAAGGCAGCGGGAAGAACGCAAACGGCAACAGCAAGAAAAATTGAAAGCCCGCGCCCAGGAATGGCTGAAAAATTTAGATCCGTATTCCGATGAGGGATTTTGGTTTGTGCAGTTTGCCGAGAAGTATTCCTCCAAACTAGAGGCAGCGATCGCCTATCTCAATGCCATGAACTCAGAAAATCATCCCTAAGACAGGGGTCTGATGCACAGAAATGCGGGGCAACACCGTGGCGCTGAATCTGGGGGAGCAAAAATCCCGTAGGCATCAGTTGCGAATATGCCTAGAGAAATAAATTTGCCAGATTGGCTGTCAAATTTTCACCAACCGGATTAGCATAGAGGGGTGAACGATCTCAAGTGTCCCCTAAACTCCTTAACCGAAGGCCAGTGGTTCAAATTGATTTGCGGTGCGAGTTTTCAACACTTGCCTGCCGTGCGGAACATCACGTTGGCCTATACCCTAGCTGGTGCTGACTGCATCGACGTGGCAGCAGATCCAGCCGTAGTTGCCGCTGCCAAAGAAGCGCTACAGGTAGCGGGCAACATCGCTGACGATGCCGACAAATGGGGCGATCGCAGGCCAAGCATTCTGAGAAAAAACAATCTGCCCCTGCTGATGGTGAGCTTAAACGATGGGGAAGACCCTCATTTTCGCAAAGCGCAGTTCGATGCAAATCTCTGTCCGGCAGATTGTCCGCGCCCTTGCGAACAGATTTGTCCAGCACAAGCGATTGTGTTTGACAACCCCAAGGAAGAACTGAGAATTAACAACCCACGAACGGTTAATTCGCAATCTTCAATTGAGAATTCTGTTCCCGGTGGTGGCGTAATCGAGGAACGCTGTTATGGATGTGGGCGATGCGTCCCGGTGTGTCCCCTGGGGCTAATTACGACTCGTTCGTATGTCTCGACACCGACGGCGATCGCTCCCACCGTGTTATCTAAAGGTGTAGATGCTGTAGAAATCCACACCTGTGTAGGGCGTTTGTCAGACTTCAAGCGCTTGTGGAGTTCGATTTCACCGTGGGTTGATTCATTGAAAGCGATCGCGATTAGTTGTCCCGACGGACCGGATCTGATTGATTATCTCTGGGCAATGTACGAAACGATTTCGCCCTTGCCCTGCGCCCTCATTTGGCAAACCGATGGGCGTCCGATGAGTGGCGATATTGGCATCGGCACTACCCACGCCACGGTGAAACTCGGGCAAAAAGTTTTAGCAGCAGGATTACCGGGCTACGTACAGCTTGCGGGAGGGACCAACCATCACACCGTTGCCAAACTCAAGGCAATGGGGTTGCTCAAATCCTCGGTTGCCAGCCGCCATCCCTATATTGCTGGGGTCGCCTATGGCAGCTATGCCCGGGTGCAGTTGACTTCTATCTTAGAGCAGCTCGAAGAACGCAGCGATCGGCTTTTTCAGGAGAGCGAGGTTTCTGGGGTGGCATCCCCCTTGCGCCTAGAAGATTTTCCCGATTTGCTGTGGCAAGCGGTTGATTTAGCATATTCCCTAGTCGCACCGCTGAAATTTCCGGTACAATACAAATGTAACACAAATAATACAGTGCCATGAAAAAGCCCCCGTTGATTTCCCAAACCCTTTGATTACTTGATTTGCAACGTTTCATTAATGTAGTGCTAAGTTATCGACGCCAACTAATTTATGGTCAATTCCAATGGACATCCCCCCATTGACAACCTTCACCAACCTGACTCCCAGGTTGCCGTGGAAAACGTCGCTTTAGGAAGAATGCAGGTAACCGACGATCTGAACAAATTGCTGGAGATTTTGCCAGAAAAGATTCGCGATCGCGTAGAAGGGCATCCAGCGCTCAGCAGCCTGATTGAGGTGGTGATGGATTTGGGCCGCCTTCCAGAAGCTCGCTTCGAGAACAAAGCCGAGTACCTCGGCGATACCCCCATTTCGCGCGCCGATCTCGACTACGCCATCGATCGCGTCGGTCACTTCAGCGGAGATAACCGCGCCGGAATCGAGCAAACCCTGCATCGCATCAGCGCCATTCGCAATCGTACCGGAGAAATCATCGGCTTAACCTGTCGCGCGGGGCGATCGGTTTTCGGCACCATCCGCATGATTCGCGATTTAGTCGAAAGTGGGCAATCAATTCTGATGTTGGGGCGACCCGGGGTCGGAAAAACCACAGCACTGCGCGAAATTGCCCGAGTGCTGGCAGACGAGTTAGAAAAACGGGTGGTGATTATCGACACCTCCAATGAAATTGCCGGCGATGGAGATATTCCCCACCCGGCGATCGGGCGCGCCCGTCGGATGCAAGTGGCTATGCCAGAATTGCAGCATAAGGTGATGATCGAGGCGGTGGAAAACCACATGCCAGAAGTAATCGTCATTGATGAAATCGGTACCGAACTCGAGGCCCTGGCGGCGCGGACAATCGCCGAACGCGGCGTGCAACTGGTGGGCACCGCTCACGGCAATCAACTGGAAAATTTAATCAAAAACCCCACCCTCTGCGATTTAGTCGGTGGCATTCAATCCGTCACCCTTTCCGATGAAGAAGCGCGGCGGCGGGGATGTCAGAAAACCGTGCTGGAACGCAAAGCGCCGCCGACGTTTGAAATTGCGGTAGAAATGCTCGAACGTCAGCGCTGGGTGGTTCACGAACAAGCTGCCGATACGGTGGATAGCTTGCTGCGCGGACGTCAACCGAATCTGCAGGTGCGGACGGTGAACGAAAAGGGCAAGGTCAGCATTACCAATGAACTCTATGCGCCGAGTACGGCCCAAGTTGCCGCACCGGCGTTTCGGGGCAGCAGTGGATTGCGCGGTAGCGGCAAAATGCAGCCCTTGCCTGGGCCCGAGAATTTTGCCGAACCTCGGCGCACTGCCCGCTCTCAGAAGGTGGCGGAGCAACAAACGTTTGAGCAAATGCTCAATGAGTCCTTATATCGCCACAATCCTTTGGGGGGTGGGGCTGAATATGGTGGTCTGGGCGAAATGGCTGCGCCCGGACCGAATGGAGAAGATTTGCCCCTGCATATCTATCCCTATGGGGTCAGTCGCCATCAGTTGGATCGGGTGATTCGGACCCTGAATCTGCCGGTGATGGTGACGAAGGATATTGACAGTGCAGATACGGTGCTGGCAGTCCGCTCTCATGTGAAAAATCATTCTAAGCTGCGCCAAATGGCGAAAAACCGTCAGGTGCCGATCTACACGGTCAATTCCAATAGCGTCCCGAAAATTTCTCACGCCTTGCGACGGATGCTCAATATGGAGGATATGGGCAATCTGGATGCTGCCGAACTGAGTTTGTTCGCTCAAAACGGCAACGATGACGAGATTGAGGCATTGGAAGAAGCCCGCCTCGCCGTGGAGCAAATCGTGATTCCGAAAGGACAACCTGTGGAACTGCTACCGCGATCGGGCAAGGTGCGGAAAATGCAGCACGAGTTGGTGGAGCATTATCGGTTGAAGTCTTGCAGTTTTGGCGACGAACCGAATCGCCGCTTGCGGATTTATCCCGCTTAAGAAGCGATCGCTCCGACTCAGGTTAACGGGTTGGTTTGGTACCTATCACTCTCCGGTGGTAGGTTTTTTTTGGCGGCGATTCCCCCGTTGCGGTTGACCTCGGTCTGCAAACGCCCCTCACCAGATAAGGGTGGGGCGATCGCCTAGGCCAGTCGGATTCGGTATTTTTTGCCCCAAAGTCTTTTTTATATCATTTCTGCCAGCAAAAATCAACCCCTCTGCAAAACTTTTTTTCGCCAAGTTTGACTTGACAAATGACCGTCAATACTATCTAATTTCCCCACCCCGCTCTACACCCACTACTCGCACAAGGGAGCCATCCTGCAATTTATATTATTCTTTTATCCACTTAAATTGGATATGCTTCCGATACTTTTTTGTATAAATTTTTATCGCTCGCGTCTCTCCGGGGTCTGGGGAGGCTTCGGCTTCTCAAAATTATCGAGCCATAGTATAAAATATTTGTGCTACAATTTAGTGAGTTATTTTTAGACGACGTTAGATCGATGAGGCGGGGTGTTTGACTCCAACTGTTGTTTGAGCTGTTGGTTTTCCCGCTTCAAATGTCCGAGAAGCTTGAGCGAATCGTAAAGCTTAGCCTGCATGGTGTCGATTTGTTCCTGTTGGCGCAAGAGTGCCGG
>NZ_JAYFEQ010000279.1:0-357 GCF_055795085.1 Phormidium sp. CCY1219
GGATGCCGAGACGGCTCGTTTCCCGTCGGGGGTAATGGCTACTGCATTTACCCACGCACTATGCCCTCTGAGGGTGGTGAGTTCCCTCCCCGTCTGCAAATCCCACAGTTTCAGGGTTTCATCCGACGATGCCGAGACCGCTCGTTTCCCGTCCGGGGTGATAGCCACTGCTCTTACCGTCTTACTACGCCCGGTAAAGGTGGTGAGTTCCGTCCCCGTCTCCAAATCCCACAGTTTCAGGGTTTCATCCGACGATGCCGAGACCGCTCGTTTCCCGTCGGGAGTGATAGCTACTGCATTTACATCGTCACTATGCCCGGTGAGGGTGGCCAGTTCCATCCCGGTCTCCAAATCCCA
>NZ_JAYFEQ010000280.1:0-5780 GCF_055795085.1 Phormidium sp. CCY1219
TTGACAAAAAAAAGCCAATCGGGTAAAATGGAGCGGATGGGGCAGGCAGGGAACATGTGCAATGCATTGATTGCCGTGAGGGAGCGGGAGGCGGAGCCTGCGGGAGGGCGTTCCCCCAGGGGGGAACGAGAGCAGGGGGCAACCAGAAGACAAAGCCCAAGGGCAGGGCACTGGCCTTGGGGGTGAGAGAGGGGACGAACCGCCAATTAACGGTCAATCAGGAGAGCGCGAATGGTCATGGTTTCGGGGGAGTCAAATTCAATTTCGCGCACCACGAAGTAACTGGTTTTGGCAATATCGAGCAATCCGCGCAATTCCAACCCACTGACCACGGAACCCAACTGCAGCAGGGCTTCGCCGGTTTGCGGGTTTTGCAGTTGCAAGGCACTCACGGGCACCCCGGACCAGGTTTTCAGATTGTCTTGATTGTTCTGTTCGCCGCGTATTTTACGATCGCCCTGAACACCGGAAATAAACAAGTCTTCTTCGCCACTGTACTCCAGGCGATCGATGTCCGAAATCGGGATAGACTCAGAAAACTCATCCACTGAAAGGGTCAACTGTTGGGGGGTAAACCCAGCGAGGTGCCCGGTCATGGAACCACCGGTGTGCGGGGTGAGGGTTGCCAAAGAAGGGGGAATGGGTAATTGGACGGGAATCGGGGTTTGTTCGGCGACTGGGGAGGCATTTTGAGCCGCCGAGGGTGGGGGATCCGGTGGGGATTGTGCGATCGCGGCAATGGCAGTAGACACGGCGATCGCCACCAGAAAAATCTTTACAAAAATTTTCATTTTATGAACCGCCAGTTTCGCCTAATAAGATGTTACGATTATAATCCATAACTCGACCCACCTGCATCCCAGTGGCGGGTCAGCTTGATGCCCCGGTGGGGAGAGGCGGGATATCCGGAGGGATAGCCCGGGGGTTGTCGGGTGAGGAGTGGGGGAAGCGATCGCGCGCCACCAGAAACGTCAAACATAAAATTGCGATGTCGGACAATTCTCACAGCGAACCGCAGGGGTTAGGCACCTTAGCCAGTTTAGTCGTCCTCGTGGGCGCGGCACTTTATTTTACCGGCTGGGTATATCGGTGGGCGTATTTCAGTTTTTTTCAATTAGAAGTCACCACCCTAGATTTGCCCCTAGAATCGTTTTATATTGCGGCATTTCAGGCGCTTTTAGGCGGTTGGGGAGCGATCGCGCGCACGGCGATCGGGATTGTGCTGTGTGCGGTGGGCATTTACCTCACCTTATGGTTCGTGCAACTTGCAGGGCGCAGGATAACCCACCACTTGAAACAGTGGCGCGAGAGGGCGATACAATATGGCGATCGGCATCGCCGATCGCCGGTGGCACAAGTCGTGCAATCCCTCGCCGAATTCAACTCCACGCACTTTAACTCCATCGACTTTTTGCGATCGCTACTCGATGAAATCATCATTTTCCTGTGGGCATTACTCATCCTGTTTTTCCTCGCCCAATGGCAAGCTGACGCCGACGCTTGGACCGACGCAGTGAACGAAACCTCTACCCTTCCCGTGGTCACCTTTTTGCTGCCCGAAGACAACTCCGCACTGGGACGAAAACTAGACAATCCGCTCATCAATCCCGCCGGATTTCGCATCATTGGGGACAAAGCGCGATACAATCGGTTATTGGGCAGAGAAATCACCCAAACCGGCCCGCAACAGGTGCAGAGAGTGTGGCGGTTGCTGATAGACCGCAGCGGATACTTCTACATTTTCCCTACCCTTCCCAACACTGCAAATCGCAGCTTGCGCCCGCCGATAGTGGTGATTCACGAGAGCGATCGGGGCGACCAATTGCTGATTTTGTCACCCCAACCCGCCGAAGCGGAATAAAGGTTCTTGGTTCAACAGATTGTGCCACAATTGTCAAGGCCAATGAGAGAGGTTTTAGCTGAGTCGCGACCTTTTCAAACCCGCACAATTGCGAGCGATCGCGAATGCCTCCGATTCCGCCAATCCTGAAATCAATTCAAACAGAACCGCCAGATTCGCAGGGGTTGCCATTGAGAAATCCTCAGTTTATTGGCCATCAAAAACCCTGCCTTTTCCCCGGAAATTATACCACCTGCCCCTAGCCAATCATTGTTCTTGACACTCTTTTAAGCGCAATGATAAACTTGCCACCCATCCCACGCCCAATCCGGTTTTGGTGTAAAAGGGGGCGGCGGGCAAATGGCCTTCTGGGGCGGTAATATCGAACAGCAATTCGGAATAAGTGCGCCAATCCATCTCCCCCATCGACCATCCTACTGCGTCTGCAAATAAAGCGTAATCCCGCTGAAATTCCTGCCAGATTTGCGCCTGGATGCTGAACCCAAATTGACCGCCGCTATAGTGCGTCCACAGATTATCCAAAATGCATAAATCCGACAGGGGAAATTGCTTCCCGTCTTCTTCCGTGAGATAATCTAAATTCACCAACCATTCCGCCTCGGAGGGGGGAAGGTTTTGGGACATTCGCAGGCGCTGGGCGATTTGCAGCATGATGCGGCGCGTTTCGCGATCGCTGGTTTTCCAGTTCTGTGCTTGGAGAGAATCGCGCAGGGGTTGATAGTTAGCAGCGCCAGTCATCAGATACTCTGGCATTGGGATAATCTAAATCTAGACTAGGGTGGGGTAGAAAACGCGGCCAAGAGAGAGAGCCGTTGGGGGATTAAACGCCGGGAGGAGCGTCACCCTGGATTCTATCATTTTCCGGAGCGAAATTGAAACCGAACGCGAAAAAATTTCAAATTGGGAATTGACCCAAAGGGTTTTCTATCCTAAAATTACCTTAAGCTGCTGCCTGTCTTGAATGAAAAGGCGCTATTATAATCAGGTCGCTTATTGGGCGAGAGAAAACAATGCACGACGAGATCGCCACTGCTGAAATGGATTTATTGCCCCTGCGCGTTGCCGCACCGCGAGGCGGTTACGATGTGGAGGGGGAAAGTCGCGGTGATGCGGCGGATCCGCCCGAGCAGTGGCTCGAGGTGTTGGTGGATTCGCCAGCGACACAGGGATTATTTACTTATCGGGTGCCCCCAGAGTTGGAAGTGCAACCCGGGGATATTCTCAACGTGCCGTTTGGAAAGCAACACTTAGGGGCGATCGCGATTCGCTATGTAGCACAATTGCCCGCCGAGTTAACCAAGGATAAAGTTAAAGATGTAGAAGAGATTGTCGTCGCCGGGTTTTTCTCCCCCCATTATTGGCAACTGTTGGAACGAGTAGCGGATTATTACTACACGCCCCTAATACAAGTTATCAAAACGGCTCTTCCCCCGGGATTGTTGGCGCGATCGCAGCGTCGGATTCGCTTGAGTGGCGAGAGACCTCCGGAGGCGGAGAGTTTCCTCAGTACCCCGGCGCGGCAAATTCTCGACCTGCTGCGCGGGTCGAAAAGCGGAGACTATACGGTAAAGTATATCCGGCGTCAAGTGCGCCGCGCCGATGCGGGATTGCGGGAATTGAGCAAACGCGGTTGGGTGGAAAGTTACCTGGAATCGCCCAAAGCGCCGCGTGCGAAAACCAAACAAGCGGTGACGCTAGTAGGCCCTTCGTTTCCCCTGGACTTGACGAAGCGACAGCAGGAAGTGCTACAGGTGTTGCGGCGGCGCGGGGGGGAACTGTGGTTAACCGAGTTGGTGCAAATTTGCCAAACCAGTTCGTCGGTGGTGAAGAAACTGGCGGAAAAAGGCTGTGTGGAAATCTACGATCGCGAAGAATTGCGCGCCTTCGCTCAACCGGCACAAACGCCAGATATACCGAAAGCGCTCACTTCCGCTCAAGCAAATGCCCTGGAAGTGATTAATCAGATCCAAGGATATGGGCGAGTGCTGCTGCATGGGGTGACGGGTTCCGGGAAAACCGAAGTTTACTTGCAAGCGATCGCGCCGATACTCGAGCGCGGGAAATCGGCGATCGTGCTAGTGCCGGAAATCGGCCTGACGCCGCAACTGTGCGATCGCTTTCGCGCCCGGTTTGGCGATCGCGTGGCCGTATATCACAGCGGATTATCCGACGGAGAACGCTACGACACTTGGCGACAAATGCTCGCCGGCACGCCGCAAATCGTCATCGGCACGCGATCGGCGATTTTTGCCCCCCTGCCCAACCTCGGGGCGATCGTCTTAGATGAAGAATACGATGGCAGCTACAAACAAGACCGACCCGCCCCCACCTACCACGCCCGCACTGTAGCGCAATGGCGCGCCGAGTTATCCGATTGTCCGTTAATTCTCGGTTCCGCCACTCCCTCGTTAGAAACTTGGGTGGACATTGCCGAAGCATCCGACAACCCGGGAGATGACCGCCCCCTCACCTACTATCTCTCCTTGCCCGAACGCATCCACGCGCGACCCATGCCCCCGGTAGAGGTGGTGGATATGCGCCAGGAACTTCGCAAGGGCAACCGCTCGATTTTTAGCGAAGTCCTGCAACGGGAGTTACATACCCTGGGAGAAACAGACCGCCAGGGAATCTTATTCATTCATCGCCGGGGACATAGCACCTTTGTATCTTGTCGCAGTTGCGGCTATGTGATGGAATGCCCCCATTGCGATGTTTCTCTCTCTTATCATAAAGTGCATGAAGATGCGGCAGATTTTTTGCGCTGTCATTATTGCGGTTATACTCGCCGCCCGCCCCAACGCTGCCCCGAATGCGAGTCCCCGTATTTCCGGCACTTTGGCAGCGGCACCCAGCGGGTGATGCAGGAATTGGGGCGGCAGTTTCCCCAGTTGCGGGTGATTCGGTTCGATAGCGATACCACTCGTGCGAAAGGGGCACATCGGGCATTGCTGTCTCGGTTCGCCCAGGGGGAAGCGGATGTGTTGCTGGGGACCCAAATGCTGACCAAGGGGTTAGATCTGCCCCAGGTGACGTTAGTGGGGGTAGTGGCGGCGGATGGATTGCTGAATATGTCCGATTTTCGGGCATCGGAACGGGCGTTTCAAATGTTAACTCAGGTGGCGGGTCGTGCGGGTCGCGGGGATGACCCGGGACGGGCGATCGTGCAAACTTACTCCCCGGAACATCCGGTGATTCAGGCGATGCAAGGCCACGACTATGGCCGGTTTATCGAGATGGAGTTGGAACAGCGAGAGGCCCTGAGTTATCCGCCTTACGGACGGTTGGTGTTGTTGCGGATATCGGGAGGGGATGATTGGATGGTGGAGGATATCGCGATCGCGATCGCCTCAGCACTCGGCGGTCAAGACGCACATCTCACGCGCGGCTACGAGTTGCTCGGTCCGGCCCCCGCACCGGTGTTGCGCGTCGCCGATCGCTACCGCTGGCAGATTTTGCTCAAGTTTCCCCCCGGGGAGTCGGTGCAGTTACCCCCCGTGGAAGCGTTGCGATCGCTCTGTCCCCAGGAAATTAGTTTGGCGATCGATGTGGACCCGCTGAATTTGAATTGATACCCTCTCCCAGCTCGCTTCCGGTGCGCGAATCCCTTCAGCGGTGCGTGACCCCCGTGGTTCCTCAAGGGGAGAATTGCTCACTTCCTTGGGGGGGGTCACGCACCCTACGGGAGCTGTGGAAAGCATACTTTTACCCGGGAAACATGATATTATTCCACGGAATCCACGGGAAGCCGAGGTTTTAACTCGTTTATCGGCGCGCCCGGTTCGGCTTCAGATTCGGTGGGCGGGATGGTGGGTTCCTCCGTGGGTGTCTCCTCAGAGGTCTGCGCTTCGCCGTCCAATTCCTCAGTCGGTGCCACCTCCGAGGGTTGTGCTTCGCCGTCCAATTCCTCAGTCGGTGCCAC
>NZ_JAYFEQ010000281.1:0-14702 GCF_055795085.1 Phormidium sp. CCY1219
GGCGACTAAAGTCGCCGTTCGTTTTTCATCTACGTTTTAAAAAACGTAGCTTTCAAACTCTCGTTTTTCTTTCGTAAGCGGCGCGAAATAAATCGCGAGCGGAAGTTTGCTCAGTCATAAGTTCCAGTTTATGGTTTGTAGGTTTGTCCTTTCTTTAGGGTACAGGGTTGGGAGAATTGAGACTTGAGAAATTATGCCTCTGCGGGGTCATCAATTGTTAATTTGATATTTGTTGGGGCTTGCAGGGGGAATTGGCAGGGGGTTGGGAAGAGTCGGGCGTTTTCAGTTAGGGCAGTGGGCTGCTTGCCGGGGGATGAGCGGTTGGGTTTTCTTATACTTAGTGCTTTCGGTATAGGAGGCAGAGCCTCCGGGGGCGTTCCCAGGCTGAGCCAGGGAACGAGGCGGGTGAACTATACTTTGCGCTATATTGGAGGGAGAACCTCCGGGGAGCGTTCCCAGGCTGAGCCAGGGAACGAGTGTGAGGGTAAATGTGAGAGGTGGAGCGCGGGGCTTAAGGGTTGCGGGCGGTAGAGACCATCACTGGTTTTTGGTAAAGGGGGACGGTGAAAGTGACAGTCGAACCGAGTCCCTCACCCATGCTGTAAAAATTAACCATGCCACCCATTGCCTGCACCAGCTTTTGCGAGATAGCCAATCCCAAGCCGGTGCCGCCATATTGGCGAGTGCGCTCTCCATCCACTTGAGAGAAAGACTGAAATAATTTATCTTGTTTTTCCAGAGAAACGCCGATGCCGGTATCGGCGACGCTGACATTCACCATTGCGGGAAGCTCTCGCTCTTGAACCAGCACTTTTTTATCAAGAATTTCGGCAGAAATGGTGATGCCGCCTTCGTGAGTAAATTTAATGGCATTGCCCACTAAATTGAGCATTACCTGTAGCAGGCGTTGGTAGTTGCCAAAAACAACAATTTCGTCTTCGGTGGGGGGTAGTTGAATCTGGAAACTTAAGTGTTTTTGCCGGATCTGAGCGCGGGTATGATTTTTGACGATCGCGAACAACTCATCTAATTTTACCGGGGCCAATTCGAGCTGCATTTTGCCAGCCTCGATTTTAGCAATATCTAAAATATCGTTAATCAAATTGAGCAAATGCACGGCGGATTGATAGGCTTCGCGCACGAAATCTTTCACCTCTTGTTCGCTTTCCGCCATATCGTCCATAATCAGCTTGAGAAAGCCGATGGTGCCATTGAGCGGAGTGCGGAGTTCGTGGGAAGTATTGGCAAGAAATTGACTTTTGAGGCGGGAAACTTCTTCTGCTTGCTTGCGGGCTTTTTCCAATTCGGTATAGAGGGTGGCATGAGCGATCGCGGTACCCACTTGTTCCGCCAATTCTCGCACTAACTCGATTTCCGCATCACTCCAGGACCGAAAGCCGATTTTGTTTTCCCCACCGACTTCATCGGCGTTTCTTGCAGCAGACGCGGATCGTTCCAGACAGATTAACCCATTGGGGCGATCTTGGTAGCAAGTTGCCACCACCAAGCGGGCGGCGGGGGCGGAGTCGGGCAGTTGTGTCGCATCCTGCGTCACCGGCGATCGCATTTCCAGGGCTTGGCGCAAATCCGGGCGATCGCTCAGCCACAGTTCTCGACCCCGCATAGAGGGTAAAGGTGCGCGTCGGTACTCCGCCACCACCGACACCTTTTGGTGGCCCACCTGGTAAGGACACAGAATGCAGCGATCGACCCCCAACGCGGATCCGATGCCCTGCACCGTTTCTTCCCAAATCGTCTTTAAATCCAGCGATCGCCGGATTTTGCGCGCCATTTCCCCCAAAAGTTTTTGATACAGTTCCGATCCCGGAGGCAGGGTGCGCCGGATACTGCCCACAATGGTATCGAGGAGTTTTTGATGCAGATCCAACTGGGAGGGAGGTACGGGGGAATTGTTGCTCGGCGGATGGGCTTGTTCCTCGATCGCCCCCACTACATTAGGAAGCAAGCGACCCATGACCAGCACTTCCGTCGCTTCCCCCCTGGATTTTATCAGGGGAGTCACGATCAGTTCAAACACAAAGGTGCGATCGCCCAAGCGAAACGGATAGCTAAACCGTTCCGGGATCGAAGCGTTCAACACCCGCGCGATCCGTTCCAAATAGGGAGTAACATTTAACGGAGTAAAGCGATCGCTCACCGAGGTTCCCACCACCTCATCGCAATCGAGCTTCCACTCCCCTGCGCCATCCCAATAAAATGCGCGATAGAACCCAGCGGCATCTTGAATAAATGCCAACTCGGTTCCCAGGCTCTTCAACCAACTCGAATTGTCTTCAGGGATAGATGCTTGGTGTGTGGTGTGATTCACGGCGGTGGCTGGTCATCAGCGACAGGCGATTAACACAGGGAAAACCCGAGGGAGTGCCTCGGGAGCAATCAGCTTGCCCACCCCTGGGGAATCCATCCCATCCCGAAGAAGCGGGATATCGAAAAACCACCCAGTTTCATCCCCTTGACTCAACTCGGCGTTTGGTGGGCTTAGGCGTTCCGGTTCTGGAGTGCCCTTCGAGGCACTCAGGCAAAATTGACGTTAATCGTTCCACTCGCCGCGCGGGGGAACGGGGGGATTGCGCGTCAGGTTGCGCGTCAGTTCGTCATCGCGTTTGGAGTCCCCGCGCAGCCACTGTCTCAATGCAGTGTCGATGACTTTGCTCGGATCGTTGGTCAAATGCTGGACGCGATCGAGCAATTCGGAATCGATGTGGATCGAAATTTCCACTTTTTCCGCGTTGCGAATATTTTGCACAGCCTGGTCACTCATAAGTTTTCGGTTTTCTCAACACAAATAAGGGGTATGGAGCAGCTCGCTCGGAGTTTGCGCCCGGATCGGAGGAAGCGATCGGTTTTTCAATCTTACATGGCAAAAACATGGCAAAAAGCTGATGCTTGATTTAGTTTTCCCCAAAGTTGAGGCAGGCGATCGCATTTTACCCGCCTTTCGCGGCCTTTTCCCAGAGCGGTCTTTATCAAATTAAATTTGAGGATATAATTGATTTTAGCAGCCCCATTGCCGTTTTCGACCCCCGGACGCCTAACCGAGCGTGGGTGACTTGCCCCTGGGTGCGCCGCTCCCTAGGGACTTCCTCGGGAAATAAAAAGGCTAAAGGTTTCTTACCTTACCATAAAAATTCAATTTTGTCAAGAGCGATCGCCCTTCGGTGGCGGGAAAAACGCGATCGGCCCGTTGGGAAGCTGCCGCCGACGCCCAGAAAGTATTAAAATGTGTTAAGTATCTAGATGTCCAGGATTCTCAGGGAGTCCGATGGCACCTTTGGGTCTCGGGTTCGGCGATCGCCGTCGAGATCGAGTTTCCCCTATTCTCAATCAACCACAGCGCCTCTAAATATTAGCGTATGACCGACACTCCTGTTTCTCGCATTCGCAACTTTTCCATCATTGCACATATCGACCACGGCAAATCCACCCTGGCCGATCGCCTGCTGCAGGCAACTGGCACCGTGGAAGAGCGGGTAATGAAAAAACAATTCCTCGACAATATGGAACTAGAACGGGAGCGCGGCATTACCATTAAGCTGCAAGCGGCCCGGATGAACTATCAAGCCAAAGACGGGGAAAACTACGTCCTCAATCTGATCGACACCCCCGGGCACGTGGACTTTTCCTACGAAGTGTCCCGCAGTCTAGCCGCTTGTGAAGGGGCGCTGCTGGTGGTGGATGCCTCCCAAGGGGTGGAAGCCCAAACCCTAGCCAACGTCTATCTCGCCTTAGAACACGATTTAGAAATTATCCCCGTTTTAAATAAAATAGACCTGCCGGGAGCCGAACCGGAACGAGTCATCAACGAAATTGAAGAAATCATCGGTCTAGACTGTTCCGATGCCATTATGGCCTCGGCAAAAGAGGGCATCGGCATCGACGAGATTCTCGAAGGGATGGTGCATCGGGTCCCCCCCCCGCAAGATACCGTAGACCAACCCCTGCGGGCCTTGATTTTCGATAGTTATTACGACCCCTATCGCGGCGTCATCGTCTATTTCCGGGTGATGGATGGCACGGTAAAAACCGGCGATCGCATCCGATTGATGGCCTCGGGCAAAGAATACGAAATCGACGTTCTCGGCGTCCTCTCGCCCACCCAACATCCCCTCGATGCCCTTCATGCCGGTGAAGTGGGCTATCTCGCCGCTGCCATTAAAGCAGTGGAAGATGCCCGAGTCGGGGATACCATCACCCTCGCTAAATCCCCCGCCGCCGCCCCCTTACCGGGCTATAAAGAAGCCAAACCGATGGTCTTCTGCGGATTATTTCCCACCGATGCAGATCAATTTGAAGATTTGCGCGAAGCCCTCGATCGCCTAAAACTGAATGACTCGGCCCTCTCGTTCGAACCAGAAACCTCCAGCGCGATGGGCTTTGGGTTCCGCTGCGGATTCTTGGGACTGCTGCACATGGAAATCGTCCAGGAACGCTTGGAACGCGAGTACGACCTGGACCTAATTACCACCGCCCCCTCGGTAATCTATCGCGTCACCCCCATCGAAGGCGAGGAAATTTACATCGACAACCCGAGTATGCTCCCCGCGCCCAACGAACGGGAAAAAATCGAGGAGCCTTACGTGCGCGTGGAGATGATTACCCCGGAAACCTACGTGGGCACCTTGATGGAATTATGCCAAACCCGCCGGGGGGAGTTCGCCGATATGAAATACCTCACCCCGGAACGCACCACCTTGGTGTATGAGTTGCCCTTGGCGGAAGTGGTGACCGATTTCTTCGACCAAATGAAATCGCGATCGCGCGGCTATGCCAGCATGGAATACCAGTTTATCGGCTATCGGGAAAATCCCTTGGTGCGGATGGATATCCTGATCAACAACGATCCGGTGGATGCCCTGGCCATGATCGTCCACCGGGATAAGGCATATCCCGTGGGCCGATCGCTGGTGGAAAAACTCAAAGAACTGATTCCGCGCCATCAGTTTAAGGTTCCCCTGCAAGCAGCGATCGGCTCTCGCGTCATTGCTAGCGAACATATCCCCCCCCTGCGGAAGGATGTGTTGGCCAAATGTTATGGCGGCGACATTTCCCGGAAGAAAAAGCTCTTGCAAAAACAAGCCAAAGGTAAAAAGCGCTTGAAGGCGATCGGCACCGTGGATGTCCCCCAAGAAGCCTTTATGGCAGTGCTGCAACTCGATCGCGGTTAGCCCCCTCACCCTTCGCCCGGCCCGATCGCGTAAAGATTTAATTAATTTTGCGCCCCAAACCGCGAGTCGGGGCGCTTTTTGTCTGATTTTTCGATTAAATGTAATTGCATGCCACACTTTTGTAGGATGGCCTTACCCTTTTAACGAACACCAGCTTATGAGAATTCTAGTCACGGGTGGAGCAGGTTTTATTGGTTCCCATCTCATCGATCGCTTAATGACCCAGGGACATGAAGTCCTCTGCTTGGACAACTTTTTCACTGGCGATAAGCGCAATATCCTCAAATGGATGGACAACCCCTACTTCGAACTGATTCGCCACGATATCACCGAACCGATTCGTTTGGAAGTCGAGCAAATCTATCATTTGGCTTGTCCCGCCTCCCCAGTTCACTATCAGTACAATCCGGTCAAAACCATTAAAACTAACGTGATTGGCACCCTGCACATGCTGGGATTGGCCAAACGGGTCAAAGCCCGGATTTTACTGGCGTCCACCTCGGAAGTGTATGGGGATCCCGACGTCCACCCGCAAACCGAAGCCTATCGGGGCAATGTCAACACCATTGGCATCCGCTCTTGTTATGACGCGCAAACCGAGATTTTAACCGAAACCGGCTGGGTGCCCTTTCCCCAGTTGCAACCTGGCATGCCGGTGGCAACCCTCAATTCCGACAATCAAGTGGAATACCACGTCCCCGATGAGTATCTGGTGCAGCCTTATGTGGGGCATTTGCTGCGGTTTGCCGATTCGCAATTCGATTTGTGCGTGACGCCGAATCACTGGATGTACGCCCAACGCGAAAGCAGCGATCGCCCGGAGTTCGTGCGCGCTGACGCCCCGCAATCCTGGCATTCCTGGCGCGTCCTCACCGGCGCTGAGTTTGCCGGTGTGGAACGAGAGTGGTTTGAATGGCCCTCCTCTCCGTCGGAGTCTCGGGGTGCAACCCAGGCGGTCCGCATGGATGATTGGCTCGAGTTCCTCGGTTACTATCTCTCCGGGGGATCCGTGCAGGTGCGCCACCAACCTCAAGCGGTGGGCGATCGCGGCGTTCCCTTGGCTGACTCTAACATCTTAATTGCACAATCTCATCCAGAAAATCGCGCCAAAATTTCCCAGTGTCTCCAGCGCTTGGGGGTGACTTTCTTTGCCGCCGACAAGCATCAATTGAGCATTTCTAGTCCCCAATTGACTCAAACTCTTTTGCCTAAAGGTGATGCGGAAAAACCTTCAATTCCTCGCGAATTTTTAACCTTATCTCGCCGTCAATCGTTGATTTTGTTCGACGCTTTGATGATGGGGGCACAAGTGCAAGAAAGCGGCTATGTTTATTCCACCGCTTCCCAACAACTCGCCGACGAAGTGCAGGAATTGGCAATGCGTTGCGGTTATACGGCTTCCGTGATTTCTCAGACCGGCGATCGCCCGCTTTATCGGGTTCATATTCAACCCCAACAAACGGCAAAGTTAAGCTCTCCCGAAGCAGTCCGTTATGCGGGTAATGTTTACTGCGTTAACGTTCGCAATCATGTGGTATTGGTGCGGCGCAACGGACGGGCGGCGTTTTGCGGCAACTGTTACGATGAAGGCAAGCGCGTGGCGGAAACCCTCTGTTTTGATTACCACCGCCAAAATGATGTAGATATTCGCGTGGCTCGCATTTTTAATACCTACGGGCCGAGGATGTTGGAAAATGATGGACGGGTGGTAAGCAATTTTATTGTGCAAGCTCTGCGCTCGATTCCGCTGACGGTGTATGGCGATGGGCAGCAAACGCGCAGTTTCTGCTATGTGTCCGACTTGGTGGATGGGTTGATGCGGTTGATGAATGGCGATCGCATCGGTCCGGTGAATCTGGGAAATCCGAGTGAATACACCATTTTACAATTGGCGGAAAAGATTCAGAAAATGGTCAATCCGGATGCGGAAATTCAATTTAAGCCCCTACCCCAAGATGACCCGCGCCAGCGTCAACCGGATATCACCCGGGCTAAAAATTGGCTGAAATGGCAGCCAACGGTACCTCTGGATGAGGGATTAAAGTTAACCGTAGAGGATTTTCGCGATCGCCTGATATCGGAGTAGACCGAGCGGGCAACCTGTTTATAGGAGCAAAGGAAAGCGTTCTTTCGGAAGAAGTGGCTTTCTGTGCTTGGAGTATAATCGCGATCGCGTCAGGGTGCAATTCAAACACAGACAATCGGATAAAGGTTCTCGGGCGCAGGGGTCGCGATCGCGCCACTGGCACAGGGAACCGATCTCCTGCGCTATGAGGTTACGATGGAAAAAAAGCGGGTCTGTATTGCCTGCAAGCTGCTGTTTTTCCCGGCGTCTGTTAGGATGCCCAACCCTTTATCTTGCATAATTTATATCAATTGGAGGATTTCCCCTTATGCGGGTTTGTGTAATCGGTACCGGATACGTTGGTTTAGTCACCGGCGCTTGTTTGGCCCACACGGGTCACCACGTCATTTGTGTTGACAATAATGAAGAAAAAGTAAAATTAATGAAATCCGGACGATCCCCCATTTACGAACCGGGATTGTCGGAAATCATGCAAAAATCCGCCAGTGAAGACCGTCTCGAATTTACCGGCGATTTGAAATACGGGGTCACGAATAGCGATATCCTGTTTATCGCCGTGGGTACCCCAGCACTCCCCAGTGGGGACAGCGATACCCGCTATGTGGAAGCAGTTGCCCGGGGAATTGGCACTCATCTCAATAAAGGCTACAAAGTCATCGTTAATAAATCCACGGTTCCTATCGGTTCCGGTGACTGGGTGCGGATGATCGTCCTCGATGGACTCGCAGAACGGGAACACTCCGATACCAGTGGCGATGAAACGGCGAAGCGACTCGGCATCGAGTTCGATGTGGTGAGTAACCCCGAGTTCCTCCGGGAAGGGTCGGCGGTTTACGATACCTTTAACCCCGATCGCATTGTGTTGGGCAGCAATGGCAAACGCGCCCTGCAAATGATGCAGGAACTCTATCAGCCTATTGTGGAACGCAAGTTTGCTGAAGACGCCTCGATGCCTCCGGTCTCCGTGGTACTCACGGATCTCAGTTCCGCTGAGATGATTAAATATGCCGCAAATGCTTTCTTGGCAACCAAAATTAGCTTTATTAATGAAATTGCCAATGTCTGCGATCGCGTCGGCGCTGATGTGGTGCAAGTGGCAAAAGGCATCGGCTTAGATACCCGCATCGGTACGAAATTCTTACAAGCAGGCATCGGTTGGGGCGGTTCTTGCTTCCCGAAAGATGTCTCGGCAATGATCCATACCGCCGACGATTATGGCTATGACGCTCAATTGCTGAAAGCTGCCGTTGACGTGAACAAGCGTCAGCGTCAAATTGCGATCGAAAAACTCCAACACGAACTCAAAATCCTCAAAGGCAAAACCATCGGTCTGTTGGGATTGACCTTCAAACCCGATACCGACGATATGCGCGATGCCCCCGCCCTGAATCTCATCGAACAGCTCAACCGCCTCGGCGCAAAAGTTAAAGCCTACGACCCGATTGTGTCTCAAACCGGTATCGGTCAAGGCTTCACCGGGGTGGTGGTGGAAACTGACCCCCACCGCCTCGCCGATGGCTGCGATGCTCTGGTTCTGGTAACAGATTGGCAACAGTTTGAAACCCTGGACTATGAAAAAATGGCGAAACAAATGATTAACCCGGTCATTATTGACGGGCGCAATTTCCTCGATCGCGAGAAGCTGGAAAAAATTGGCTTCCGCTATGTGGGCATCGGACGCTCTTAAGCGTTAGTCCCCACCTCCACTCGTTCCCCCCAGGGGGGAACGCCTCTCCCTCGACTCCGCCGCCCCCAACTCGGGCGCTTTTTTTTGTCTCACTTTTTTCGCCGCCACTGCCGCGATATTATATCTCAATGTCTCACATAAGCGGTGCGGATTTTCTCACTTTTTTTTCGCCGCCACTGCCGCGATATTATATCTCAATGTCTCACATAAAAGCCCTAGCCCGATTGACCCCGTTGCCTCCAATTTATCCTGTGGGTGCGTGACGCCCCGGATGCCAGTGGGTTATCCTCCCAGTGATTGCGTGAGGGGCGTCACGCACCCTACCCATTCAAAATCTGCGGTTGCTGAGCCAGGGTTTGCCTTTGAGCCGAAATTATATAACGCTATTCAACAGGAATCCCACCACCGCGCCGCCCAATACCAACCATGCGGCATTCACCCGCCAGCGAATTGCTAAAATTGCCGCGATCGCCGCGATCGCCAGCGCCACCCCATCCACTGCCGGTAATACCCCCACCGGGGTCTCGATGGTACCGCGCCAGAGGGCAATTTTCCCCAGTTGCAGCGTCACCACCGCCATCAGCGCCACCGCACTCACATTCACCGCATCCAAAAACCCTGCGGTCCACTTCCACCCTCGCAAGCGCGGAATGAGCGTCTCGAGCAGCAATACAAATAAAAATGAGGGCAGAAAAATACCCACGGTGGCTACAATTGCCCCGGGAATGCCAGCAATTATATAACCGATAAAAGTCGCGGTGGAAAGTACCGGTCCGGGGGTGAATTGCCCGATCGCGATCGCATCTAAAAGTTGCTGCTGCGTTAACCACCCCTTTTCCTCCACCAGTCCCCCTTCTAAAAAGGCAATCAGCACGTAACCGCTACCAAATAAAACGCTGCCCACTTTTAGGAACAATAACCCTAATTTCCACAACCCAAAAGGTTCCCCCGCAATCGGCTTTTGCGATAACAAAATCGGTATCGGAAATGCGGCGATCGCCCCTTGAATCCCTCGCGTATTCCAATTCAACCACAGGGCACCCAATACTCCCCCCAATAACAATGCTAGCACTTCATTTAACCCCAATCCCACCGCAATCCCAGTGGCGATCGCTACCATTAACAATTGCCGCGACTTTATCGCCTTTTTCCCTAACCGCCACAGCGCCGCCAAAATCACCGCTAACACCGCCGGTTTAATCCCATAAAGCAACGGTTCTACCTGGGGCAATTGCCCAAATGCCACGTAAATCCAGCCAAAAAAAGCCGTAATCAATACCGCCGGCAAAATAAAACAAACCCCCGCCACAATTAAACCCAAAACTCCACCGTAAACATACCCCACATGAATCGCCATCTCCGTAGAATTCGGACCGGGAATCAGATTGGTTGCCCCTACCAAGTCCAGGAATTTCTCTGCAGTTAACCACTGGCGACGGTTCACTACTTCATCTTCCATCATCGCAATATGTGCCGCCGGACCCCCAAATCCAATCACACCCAATTTGAAAAACAATCTCCCGATTTCAGCGAGTCGTTGCCCGGATATCTGGTTCATTCTACCTGCTGATGTACCCAAAATTTACAATTTCTGTATTGTACGCGCAGAAGGTTAAGATTCGGGTAAGGGCGATCGCTTCCCCCGCTTCAAAACCCCCCCCCACTAAAACCTCCCATCCCACCAATGACAATCCCCCCGTCGGCGTGCTAAGCTAGTCTCAGCTAGCCAGCGGGACTTTGGTGCGACTTCCGGACTAACCTCTGAAGTTACACTCTGTCAGTCGTGCCGCTATTCCCCTAGCTAGCGCCTCTTAAGCCATCCTAAAACTTATCAAACTTCAAAAGGGACAATTAACCATTCAAAAAATATTAATCACCACCCACCAACAACCAACAACTAACAACTAACAACCAATAACCAATAATCAACGACAAATGACCAATGACAAAGGACAAATAACAAATGACCAAATCGAACGAGAAGATTTGGTGATGTTTATCAATGCCTGTCTTGCCTGTAGCGGGCAGCGGGAATTTTACAGCGCAGCAAACTCCCAAGGCGTCTCGATTGATTTTTTACATGACTATATTTTAGGCAATTATCGATTATTATACGCTAGAAGTTTAGCGGCGGGTATCAATCATTTTAATCGATCGCAAATTATTTTAAAGCTCTTGGCAACCGGGCGGGATACTCCACCAGAACACCGCCAGGAAGAAGGGCAATTAATTGCAGCGGCGTTGGCGGAATTGCCGCCGCAACGGGCGTGGCGGGTGTTGGCAGAAATTCGCCGCCGAGGGATTAATAACCGTCGCAGTCGCGCGATCGCCCGGAATTACATAAAAAGCCGCCAGGATATCGCTTTTCAGGCGGTGAAATATCGCTCGAAACTGCGGGCGATCGCCACTCACAATCATCTGAAATTCGACCCGGAACTCGCAACGTTTTTATTCAATCCCACGAAAATAAAAGCCTATCAAACCGAGATATTCGAGCAATATCGCCAAGCGAATTACAATCGCGAAGCAATTTATGCTTTACCCTTTACCGTGGCGGAAGGATTTGCGGCGAAACATGGTATTTCACGGCAGATTTTCCTCGATCGCATTCAGGATAAAATGACGCCCGGGGAAAAATTGCGCTGGCAAAACGCAGGCGATCGCGCCGCAACGGCGATCGCGGTGGACTTGGGAAAAATGCCCCTCACCAAATTAGCTCTCTACGTGCTATCGTTACCTTTAAAAGAGAGAGGCGATCGCGCCGCAACTTTGCACGCCGCCCTGGCATCCGCCGCCCGCCATACCCTGAACTCCTCCCCCCTGGAACTTCCCCGGGTGGCGGCGGTGCTCGATCGCAGTTATTCCGCCTGCGGTTCCACCGAAAAACGCCGGCGTCCCCTGGGCGTTGCCCTGGCGGCACATTATCTCCTGAAAGCCGCAGCGCAAGAGTATCGGGATTTTTGGACTGTTCCCGTATCCGACGCACTTTTCGTCACCCCCCGGGGGCAAACTGACTTAGCCACGCCGTTGCTGGATGCGCTAGAATGGGGAGCGGATTTAATCGCGATCGTCTCTGATGGATGCGAGAATGACCCTCCCGGTGGCGCAGCGCAAGTGCTACAACTCTACCGCAGAAAGTTCGACCCAAAGCGTCGCACTTCCATCGTGCATTGCAATCCAGCATTCGATACCGAGGATTTTCTCTTGCGTTCTCTCACCGCCGCAATTCCTACTGTGGGATTGCGCGATGCGGAAGATCTGCCCACTATGCTAGGATTTGCCCGATTTGCCGAAGGTTCCGCACCTTTATCCGAGTTGGAAGCATATCTCGCTTCCCGGGTGCGTCATCTGCTCGATCGCTTAAGGGAGAAAATGTTATGAGTCGCAAAACGCCATTGTTGGACAACTTATCTTTGCGCGGGTTGCAGATTGCCCCTTCCCAGGTGTGCGGAAGCATTCGCCTGGTGCCTTTGTTACGATCGCATCCCCGCCGGGACCTGCGCTTGGAACGCCGCAATTACGACGAGAATCTGGCGATCGTTGCCCTGGATGGGGACATGATGAATCCGGATATGATGTATGTTTCCTATGTGCCCCACGGATTGGTACTCTCTTGGGGAGAAGGCGGTGGCGCAGAAGTGGCATTCGGCACGAAAATGCAGGGGCGGGATGGGAAGGTGTTCCACTGCGGATGTGCGAAGTTGCGCCTGATGCACCGGATGACCAAACGGGAAAGTCGCGATCGCCTGCGGTTTTTACCCTTGCACTTGGCAATGGAGGGGTTTTTGGGCATGTTCTTTTCCGGTCCGGCGATCGCCTGGGAGGAGTATTCTCGCCAAGCGCTTTCTCACGGATTGGGTTGCCGGTGGGAACTGTCATACAGCGGGCGGGCGATCGCCGGCTTTGAAGATGCCCTGCGCCTGTTTGAAATTCACGAAGGTCAAGTGGGCCTCTTGGTGTTTGTCGCCGATACCCTCGCCTCCGCTTTTATCGTTCCCAACCCCCAAGATTATCGCGCCCTGCATACCTCTTTGCTGGAAGATTTTTACGGCGAATTGATTTATCAATATGGCCTATTATACGATACCACATTTCCGATGGATATGGCCATTGATGAAAGAAAAATTAATAATTTAAACCAGTTACGCACTGCTGTGGCTGATTTGCGATCGCAGTGGGGCAAATTTCACGGATTTATGGCCACAGATTTGTTAAATCGCGCCGTGAATAGTCGGCGAGTTTACAAGTTAGGCCCGTTTGGCTTGCAGCGGTTTATCACCGACCTAGACCCAGGACGGGAAAACCATATCGGCGAGGCGATCGTTAGCGATGATGGCGAAATTCAATACTTAAAAACCTATCGCTTATCCGCCGCCCAAACCCGGCGAGTGTATTTGTTAAGTCAACTAGCAAAATATCAGTGGAATTTAGACGTCACCGCCCGCGAATTGGGTCAAGAAACACACGAGTTTGTGTTGCGCTTAGATAAGGCAGGGTTTGGGTATTTGTTCAAGCAAAATGTGTTAGAATTAGCCCGAAAGAATGCCAAAAAGCGGTAACTTCCAACAAATAGTCCGCGTCGGCGGAGTATAGCCCTTCGGGCATGGCTTCGCGCTTTGCTTGCCAAGGCGCGATTTCAATCGCCCGCCTAATCCTAATCCCCCACCCGATTTGGCTCCCCTCACACATGGTGTCGGTGCGTGACCCCCCCGATTCCATTTTGCGATTTTCCCGCCCATTGACTGCGGGGGGTCACGCACCCTATGGTTGACTGCGGCTTGTCTTCATTGCCTTCGCAAACTCGGGATCTGTGGCTAACTGTGAGGATATGCCTACCGCTTCATACAATCCTATCGAATTTTCCCACTTTGTTTGACTATTTCACACAATGTCTGTAAAATCGGCACGGCTGAGTTTGGCACCGCTGAGGTTGGCACGGCTTGAGCAGGTCCAGCAGTCCTGCACCACTTCTGCCATCTCGAAAACCGCCTGACCCGCTTCGGAGCCAGTTTTCACATCTTCCAGGGTTTCGCCCCAGTTGATGTCTCGAATATCGGTTTTGAGCCACTTCCTGAGCCACTTCCATAGTGTTATCGCCATCGATCGCCACCTCGGTTAACGTACCATTTTGCCATTATGGCACAGGTATTGTCCTGATGGGTTGGCAGCGTCGATCTGTATAGCATCTTCGGTGCAGCGCTCTCCCGTGAAAAGAAAAGGGGGCACTTGCGGCGCAAAATTATCTCTGCTCTCCTGCTGAAGGGCGCACCGGTGCCCCCGAGGAAAAAATCATCCGCCCGATCGCCCCTCACGCGGCTTTTTGCGTTTCCGCCTTCACCACCAACCATCTGCCCGTCGCCGGATCGCGATAAGTGATAAAAGGATTTTGCCGCAGTTTTTTGCTTTGAGTCGCCATTGTCAGAACCTCTCGAACTTCACTGTATCTTCATCTTATTTCCCCTCCGGCAAGCAGGCGGTGATGGAAACAACCCCAACCTGCGATCGCGATCGCATCCCCCCCCAACTCAGCCCGCAAATGATTTTGCACCGCGATCGGGGGAGAGACAGTAAAAGCATTGCAGTGGGTTTCAACCGACTCGAGCCATTAGTGTTGCGAGGCACTCACAGTAAAAGCATTGCACTCACCCGACGATAGGCGCGTGGGCTCAAAACCCACGCCTCATAGCTAAAGCCGGTTAGAAACCGGCTGAAAACGTTATCAGAGAAGCATTTCAGTCGGTTT